>CAISZN010000172.1 GCA_903889985.1 uncultured Hyphomicrobiales bacterium
CCGCGAGCGCGGGCAGCGCTGTGCCATGGCCGCCACATCCATATTCGAGCCATAGGCAAAATAGATCGGCATGATCCGTCCGCAGAGAGGAAGCTCCACTCTCCGCAAGTCGGGCGGTGCTGGCAAGCCCGCCCCTCAGTTCGAGGCCGAGCTCCCGTAGGCGATTTTCAGTTTTTCGGTCAGCGCTGGCGAAAGGTCGCCGACACTGGCGACGAGATCCTGCAGCTCCGCGCCTCGCAGGCTGCTGATGCCGATCTTGAGCTGCTTCAGGTCATTGAGGAAGGCGGGATCCGCCATGGTGCGATCGAAGGCCGTGCGCAGCGCCTCAAGGCGTTCGCGCGGCACGCCGGGCGTGGTGAAGAAGGAGGTTCCAACTTCGGTCGCATTGAGCACGGCAGACAGGATCTGCTTGTCCTGCGCGGACGTCACAAGCTCAAGCGCGGTGGGCACATCCGGCAGCTCGGCATGACGCTTGAGCGCGAATTGCACGATCACCTTCGCGCTCTTGCTGGCGAGCCAGTCGGCATGGGTCGACTGCAGCGTGTCCCAGCCGGTGCAATGGCCTTCCGCCTCGCCGCGTTCCACGGCCAGCATGGCCTCGTTGGAGCCGCGATAGCCCATGACCAGGCGGAATTTTGTGCCGATCACATTGTTCAGCACGGTCGGATAGACGGAGACGGCAGAGCCGGCGCCCGTGCCGGCGAGCGTCGATTCGATGGACTTTGCAGCATCCATGGACTGCACGCCGGAGCGGTTCCACATGAAGATCACATTGACGAGGGAATTGACGCGGCCGATCCAGCCGAACTCCGCCGTCTTGAAGCGAACGCCCGCAGAGCCGAGCTTCTCGTCGATGGCAACAGTCGGCGACACGATGCCGATGACGCTGCCGTCCCGCGGCGCATTTGTGTAGATGTGATTGGCCGCCAGAAAACTGCCCGCTCCGGGCATATTGCGCACGACGATGGATGGATTGCCAGGCAGGTGCGCGCCCATGCGGTTGGCCAGGGCGCGTGCATAGAGATCGTTGCTGCCGCCCGGCGGATAGCCGACGACGAGATCGATGGTCCGGCCCTTGTAAAAGGCCTCGACGCCCTGCGCTGCGGCTGGGCTGAGCGTCAGGGCCAGACATCCTGCTGCCCCGAGAACTCCATCCCGCCACGCATGGGCGCGACGAAACGCCTGCGCGATCCGCTGCATGTTTCCCTCCCTTGCGACACGGGAAACGGGGCCGTTGGCGTCCCTCGTCCCCTGCCGTCTGCAATTCAGCCGTCGTTGCGGCGAACCATCAGGTGTTCTTCGAGCCGAGTGCGCGCTCGTTGCGACCGAAATTCGGTGCCGGTGGCGTACCCCAACCGGAAATCCAGGTGCGTGGCGCCCATGTCTTCGGGCGCTGCGGGCGATCCACATGCCAGGGACGCGGCTCGAAATAACCGAGATCCTCGTTCTTCATCTGGTCGAGCTCGCAATAATATTCGATCACCTGATCATCCGGATCGCGGTGATAGACAGCAACATTATGACCCGGCCCGTGGCGCAGCGGGCCCCAGCCAATCGGCACACGAACCATGGAGAGCGCCTCGCAGCTGTTCTGCACATGCACCATGTCCTTGAGCTCGTAAGCCACATGATGAAGACGCAGGGAGTCACTCTCGAAGAAGTTCACGGTGTGATGATCGGGATTGCAGCGCATGAAGACGAACTGCTCGCCGATCCAGTCGGAAATGCGGAAGCCCAGCACGTTGGTATAGAAATCGATCTTCTTCTTGAGGTCCGGCACGAAGAGCGCCACGTGGCCAATCTTCAGCGGCCCCACGCCGGCGACATTCTGATTGCCCCCAACGAAATCCCAGCTTTTGAAAAGATCGATCTTCGTGCCATCGGGCTCCGAGAAACTCAGGCTCTCAGTCACGCCCGGGAAGGGATCTGTATGCACCTCGCTGCGGATGCCCTCAGCCGCAAGCACTGTCGCATAGGCTTTGAAATCGGACTCAGGTGCTACCTCGAAGGAGAAACTACGAAAATTGACGTCCTGCGCCTGATGGTAGCTCAGCGACAGCATGCCCTGCTTGCTGGCGAGATGGGCAACGTGGCGATCCTGATAAACGACGACGAGGCCATGCAGGTCCTTGGCATAAGACACTGCCTTCTCAAGGTCGGGCGTCTCCATGGTGAGATGCCCCAAGCGTTGAACCTTGATCATATGTTTCCTCCGTCGTTGACGATGTGCAGTTCAGCCGCACATTCAAATCGGGGGGAAATTGATCACGCGCCCTTCACAGCGTCAAGCGCGCGCGATCTCCTTGGACCGGATCAGGCAAATTCCATGATGACCGCATCGACGGCGAGAGAATCGCCCTCCTTGCAGGCGATTTTGTAGATTGTCGCATCGCGCTCGGCGCGCAACATGTTCTCCATCTTCATGGCCTCGACGACGCAGAGTGCTTCGCCGGCCTTGACCTCCTGTCCTGCCTTGACAAGCAAGGACTTGATGAGCCCCGGCATAGGGCAGAGCAGTGCCTTCGACTTATCTGCTGCCTTCTTTTCAGGCATCAATTTCGCCAGCTCAGCCTCGCGTCGCGTATAGACACGGGCCGTCACCTCGGTTCCGGCACGTGCCAGCACGACACCATTGAGAGCGCCACGCACCTGACAGGCGACCACCTCGTCATCAACCGTGCCGCGCCACACGAGATCACCCGGCACCCAGTCGGACGAGACGGAATGCGCGTGATCGGTGCCCTCGAAGCGAACCAGCAGGGCATCATCAGCTTGATCGATCACGACGTCATAGGCCTCCCGGCCCAGCATCACCGTGCGCTCGCGCTGGAAAGTCACTGGCCGCTGCGTCTGCATCTGGCCGGATATCTGGCGCTTGCGTTCATTCAGGAGGTGATCAATTGCAGTAGCGATGCTCGCCATCACATGGGCATCCTCGCCCTGGGGCTGCGCCGGGAGAAAACCGTTCGGATATTCTTCCGCAATGAACCCGGTCGCCAGCGCACCGCTGCGCCAGCGCGGATGCTGCATCAGGGAGGCGAGGAAGGGAATATTGTGGCGGATACCCTCGATGGCGAATTCGTCGAGCGCGCGTGCCTGCGCCTCGATGGCCGTCAGGCGATCCCCCGCATGGGTCACGAGCTTGGCGATCATCGGATCGTAGTAGATCGAGATCTCGCCTCCTTCGAAGACGCCCGTGTCGTTGCGAACGGTGATGCCCTCCACATGCTCTTCCGCTGGCGGGCGATAGGTGATGAGGCGGCCCGTGGAGGGCAAGAAGTTGCGCGTCGGGTCTTCGGCATAGATGCGGCTCTCGACCGCCCAGCCCTTGAGCTTCACATCGCTCTGCTTGATGGTGAGCGGCTCGCCGGCAGCAACACGGATCATTTGTTCCACAAGATCCACGCCGGTGATGAGTTCCGTCACCGGATGCTCCACCTGCAGGCGCGTGTTCATCTCGAGGAAGAAGAAACTCTTGTCCTGACCCGCCACGAATTCCACCGTGCCGGCACTGTCGTAGTTCACGGCCTTGGCAAGCGCGACCGCCTGCTCGCCCATCTTGCGGCGGGTCTCCTCATCGAGCAGCGGTGATGGCGCTTCCTCGATCACCTTCTGGTTGCGGCGCTGGATCGAGCATTCCCGCTCGCCGAGATAGATAACGTTACCGTGCTTGTCGCCCAGCACCTGAATTTCAATGTGGCGCGGATTGACGATGAACTTTTCGACGAACACGCGGTCATCGCCAAAGGAGCTCTTCGCTTCAGACTTCGCGCGGGTAAATCCTTCCGCCACCTCATCGCGCGACCAGGCGATGCGCATGCCCTTGCCGCCACCGCCGGCAGAGGCCTTCAGCATGACCGGATAGCCGATCTCGTCGGAAATGCGCACCGCATGGTCAGCATCCTCGATCACGCCGAGGAAGCCCGGCACGGTCGAGACCTTTGCCGCATTGGCGAATTTCTTCGATTCGATCTTGTCGCCCATGGCAGCAATGGCGCCGGGGTTGGGGCCGATGAAGACGATGCCGGCATCCTTCAGCGCATTGGCAAAGGCCTCGCGCTCGGACAGAAAGCCATAGCCAGGATGCACGGCCTCAGCGCCTGTCTTGCGACAGGCCTCGATGATGCGCTCGATGATGAGATAGGATTCGGCGGCAGGCGGCGGGCCGATATGGACGGCCTCATCGGCCATGTCCACATGCAGCGCGTCCTTGTCCGCATCGGAATAGACGGCCACAGTCTGGATGCCCATGCGGCGCGCGGTCTTGATGATCCGGCAGGCAATCTCGCCACGGTTGGCGATCAGAATCTTCTTGAACATGCGCATCCCAGCCGAAAGCGGGGCGCAACCCGTCACCCCTCGTCAGTGGGATGTTTAGGCGAGCAATCCTGCCCCGTCCATTCGCCTAAGGATGAGCCTCAGGCGGCCTCACAGGCAGGGATCGCGCCGCAGCGCACGTCATCGAGTGCAACCCAGTTGCGGGAGGCCAGATTGCGCACTTCACCAAGGAACCACTCGGGAACCTGATGGGCTTCTGCGAGAATGTTCACCAGCAGGGCCATGACGGTCACGCTGCAGCCACGGTTGGCATGAGCGACAAGCCATTCAGCCTTGGCCGCATCAAGAGTCCCGGTCGGGCGACGCTGGTAGAGGACATAATCGGTCAGGGACTCAACGAAGAAGCCTGTCCAGCCCTCAGGCTTGTCAGCCATTCCACGGTCGATTGCGAAAAAGGCATCAGCCTCGAAGGAGCTGAGGGATTGATCCGCCAGGACTGCGCGCCGAATGACGGTGAGTTCGCCATCGGTCAGGCCGGGGGCGGCCTGCAGCGCGGTGAGGGCATTGTTAACCTGATCCATCTGGTGA
>CAISZN010000173.1 GCA_903889985.1 uncultured Hyphomicrobiales bacterium
CATGGGTGAGCAGGTGCAAGCCATGTTCAGTCCGATTCCGGAGTCCATGGGGCCGATCACCTCCGGTCAGGCCCGAGCGATTGCGGTGACGACTCCGCAGCGTCTACCCATGTTGCCAGATGTTCCCACGATTGCAGAAACTTTGCCAGGCTTTGAGGCTTCGACCTTCCAGGGCATCGGCGCGCCAGCAGGGACGCCGCACGATATCGTCGAGCGCTTGAACAAGGAGATCAATGCGGCTCTTGCCGACCCGACGATCAATAAGCGATTGCTGGAACTTGGTGGCATTCCGACCCCGGGATCCTCCGATGACTTCGGCAAACATATTGTCGCTGAGACGACCAAATGGGGGAAAGTCATCAGAGAAGCTAAAATCGTCGTGGAATAATAGACTGGCCTGACAGGGTTTGTTGTCTCAGCTGGTACCCTTGACGGGCTTTGGCCTGCGTCCGCATGGAATCTGTTTAAATCAGCAAAATATGTCGGCCATAGCGGTGCGTCTGGATATGAGAAGCAATTACAAGAAAATAATCCCAAATCACAAGCCGACCGCTCGAAATCAGAGCCATTCCGGATTTGACCACAGTCCAAATTTCGCACCCTAACCTTAAGGAATGCGATTATGAACGTGTCGAAGAAGTTGATTGGTTGCCGATATAAGGCGACTGCGGTGATTTCTAAACGACGCTATCCAGAGCTGAGCAGGGTTCTGTATTTTTAAATAATTCGGGAAGTTGGGCAGGCGACGCCTGCTCCGACCCAAAATTGAACTTGGGATTGTAGCTTTATGTTGCTTGTTGAATATGACAACAATTATTCGTCATCTGCGCAATAAGTTAACTAATCTATAAGAAATATTGCTCACCTTAAGCATCAGCTTAGGGCGGTTTATGTCCATAGGGGGCAAGGCCGCGATCGCTCATGGGTCCCCGAGAGGGTGTCGATGATGTGCGCTCTTTCGCATATGCCGATTGGCACGCTGCAACCGGAACGCTGCGGTTGCTTAAGCCATGACACTTTCAGAATGCTAATCGCGGATAAATCAAAACTTCTGCGACTTGTTACGTGCGAACTTTGCAAATGGCACGCAGCCTGTCGCGCTCGACCCTGAATATGACTGCTGGAAAATTCCTTCCCTGATGGACGGCTCCGCAATGTTTAATTCAATTCGTTCCAAGCTTATTGGTGGATTTTCGGCGATCGTGGTGATGTTTTCTGTTGGCTCGGCGGTGACACTTGCCCTGAGCCAGCGGATGGCAGGAACAGTTGGTGACCTCATCAACAACGATCTCTCACTCCTGGTTGTGAAAGATGCCGCCGGAGACACCATTAGCAACATCAAGTTACAACTCAAGAACACGCTGGCATCTGATGCAATTGACCAGAATGGTGAGTTGCTCTTGCGTGGCCATGTCGACCTAGCCAAGGCATATATCGAGGAAATGCGGCTCGGATCAGAGTCTGGGGAGTTCGCGGCATCGAAATATGCCGCTATTCTGGATGCAGAAAAAAAGTCCCCAAGAATGGCGAGGCCGGCCGAAGGAAATGCCTTCGCAGCTGTCAGTCGGTTGCAAAGCACCTTGCCTGAATTTGAGGCTGCTTTGGGCAACGCACTCGAAGCTCATCGTGAGCGGCTTTCCAATATTGCTTCAATCGAGGGTAGGTCTTGGGAATTGCCGAGCTATGCTTACATGCTGAAATCTGCGCATGCCAAGTGGGTTTCCATACTTGAGGAGTCAATTCGTTTTGAGACTCGGTTTACCGGTAATCTTGACCCTGGCAAGAGCCCATCCGGACTTCTTCTCGCCTCATACAAATCGACAAATCCCAAAATTGCTGATGGACTCAGTAAACTCGCTCAGGTGCACGAGAAGGTTTATCAGGCTGCCCAGCAAATCGAAGCCGCGGCTTCCTCGGACAAGAAGGCGATTTTTGACAAGCAGCGCACCCTGGCCTTTCAGCGGATGAACGCAGTTGTCGATCAGATCATTGAAGTATCAGAGAAGGCGCTGCAGGATGCGGCAACCCGCGAAGCTTTGGCGCTTACGAATTTGGACAAAGCTGTTGCTTCGATGTCTGCCGCATTTTCCGATGTTGACATGCAAGCGCATGATAGTTTTACAGAGGGCCATCAGGCCGTTCTCTCTGCAAATTCGCTTTCGGTGATTTCTACGTCTGTGATTATCGCCCTAGCGCTCATGCTTTGCGGTATCGTAACCTGGCTTCTGACCCGACAGATCGCACATCCAATCACTGCCATGGCCAAGGACATGGGTATCCTGGCTAGCGGCGGGACTGACCTTATAGTCGTGGGACTTAATCGGCAGGACGAAATTGGTGCCATGGCCAAGGCGTTGCAGTCCTTCAAGGAATCAGCCATCGAGCGCGATCGGATCAGACGGGAAATTGACGCCAATCGGGTGGTGCTCGATGGGATCCGTGAAACAATGGACACCGAGCGGGAAAGTGCTGACAAGCGCAGGACCGCGGAATTGCGCCGTATGGTCGAACAGGTAGAAAGTGAGACGCGAGATGCTGTCGAGGCGGTTGTATCCTTTATGGATGACATGACCCACATTACGGCCCGTATGTCTTCTACTGCCAGCGAGTTGAGCGAGAACAGCGAGGCTGTTGCAGCGGCAGCTCATCAGACCCAGTCGACCATGCAGAATGCAAAGAAGGCAACCGATCGCCTCGCAAGATCCATCGATGAGATTGCTGATCGGGTCCGCCAGACCAATGACGTGGCCAACGATGCAGTCAACTCTTCAAAATTGACGCAGGACTCAATTGATTCATTGTCTCAGGTCGTGGCAGAAATTGACAGCGTAACGAGGTTGATAACGGATATTGCTCGACAGACAAATCTTCTTGCCATCAATGCCGGGGTTGAAGCG
>CAISZN010000174.1 GCA_903889985.1 uncultured Hyphomicrobiales bacterium
GCTCAAGGTCCTTTCGGCGGCCCAGCTTGCAGCGCTCGGGAGCGACCTGTCAGGCATAGATCCGAGCGTCTTCACATCGAACCAGCTGTCAGCTCTCACGTCGAGCGCGGCCACCCAGTTGTCGACGACGCAAGTCCTGGCGCTTGATACGACGCAGGTCCGTGCCCTTTCATCGAGTGCGCTCAATGCCCTGTCGCCGAGCTACCTTGCGGCCCTCAGTCTCGCCCAGACTGGCGCACTCACCGCGACGCAGGTCATCACGCTCACCACGACCTCGGTGGATTCACTGACGTCGACGCAGATTGCCGGACTGAACTCGACCCAGATCCGTGCGCTGACGGCCACGCAGATCAACGCCTTGCCAGCCGCCAGCCTGCAGGCGCTCGACGTGACACAGCTGACGATCCAGCAGGGCAACAGGCTCACGGCGACGACCATCAATACGCTGACAACAACGCAGCTCACCAGCCTGCCGACGCCGGTGGTTTCGGCGCTGACCGTGACGGCACTGAACGGACTGTCGTCGGCAACCTTGTCGAGCCTGTCTCCCGGCGAGGTCGCAGTCCTGTCTCAGGCCCAACTGAGCGGGCTGACGACGACGACCCTTGCGGCCCTGACCACCACCCAGGTTACCGCGCTGGGGACAACGCAGGTTCGCCAGCTCTCGCAGGTTCAGCTCGCATCCCTTGATGCCGCACATCTGCAGGCCATCAATCCAGATGAATTCTCCGCGGGCCAGCTCGGCGGGATGACGAGCACGACATTCGGCCGATTGAGCAACACACAGGTCTCAGCCTTCACTGCGACGCAGATGTCCGGCCTGACGGCAGTTGAGCTGAACACGCTCACGTCGACCCAGTTCCAGGGGCTGGCAGACACACAAACGGGTGCACTGACGTCGACGCAGATCGGTGGCCTGACGACGACCACATTGGCGCGCCTGTCCACGACGCAGCTTGGAAACCTCACCACCGGACAGGCAAGGGCGCTGACGCTCGCGCAGCTCGGATCCATCAGCACGGACGTCCTGAACGCATTGCCCATCACCCGCTTCTCGGCCGCCCAGATCAGTGGCCTCACCGCAACAGTCTTTAACGCCCTGTCGTCGACTCAGATCGGAGGCCTCACCTCCACAAATATCGGGTCCCTGTCGCCTGCCATCATGGCGGCTCTGACCCAGAGCCAGTTCAATGCTCTCTCGACAACGCAGCTCTCCGGCCTCATCGCAGGACAATTGCGCAGCCTGTCGACCGCGCAGATCGCCAATCTCACGACAACCCAGCTCACCGCCCTGACGTCCGTTGGCATGGCGGGGCTGACGTCGTCTCAGGCGCAGCTCCTGAGCACGACCAACATGGCGGCCCTGAGCCCGTCGCAGCTTCAGTCGCTTTCTGCCAGCGTGGTTGAGATTTTTTCGAACGACCAGCTCAACGCCCTGTCGACCACCCAGTTCTCGTCGTTGCTGAACACCCAGTTCGATACGCTGACGAGCACGCAGCTGGCGGGCCTGTCGATAACCGATCTGCAGAACCTGACATCGACGCAGCTTGGCGCGCTGGCCGGAACCCAGATCGCGGCCCTGCCGACGACGGCACTGAACGCCTTTTCGGCCAACCAGATTGGAGCTTTGACGAGCACTCAGGTCCGCTCCCTGACGCAGACGCAGCTCACCGCCCTGAATGCGGTGCAGATGGCAGCACTGTCCGTTGACGCGCTGACGCCGGCACAGGTCGGTAGCCTGACCACGACAACGTTTGATTATCTGCAGCCCAGCCAGATCGCAGCCTTGACGGCGGCCGAAGTCAGCAGCTTCTCGTCGACACTTCTGGTGTCGCTTGCCTCCACCCAATTGGGAGGCCTGACGACCACCCAGCTGGCAGGCCTCGTCAGCTCGCAATTGTCCGTCCTGCAGCCTGCCCAGATGCAGGGGTTCAGTTCCACGCAGATCGGGGCACTGACCGCCAACAGCCTCACGGGCTTCACGGATGTGCAGAGCGGTGCGCTCTCGTCGACGCAGCTCGCGGGCCTGCAGACGACGCAGATCACCTATCTGTCGTCGACCGCCATATCCGGCTTTGCGACCACCCAGCTCGCAGCCCTCTCGACCACACAGCTCAGCGCGCTCGGCGTAGCTCAGATGCGTGGCCTGACGACGACGCAGCTCGTTTCCCTCGATACAAATGCCATCCAGGCCCTGACGACGACGGCGCTTGGTGCCATGGCCTCGACGCAGATGTCATCCCTGCTCAGCACGCAGATCGCAGCCCTGTCGACCTTGCAGCTCCCGGGTCTGTCCACCTCGGCGCTTGCAGGCCTTTCGGTTTTGCAGCTTGGCAACCTCTCCACCACGCAGATCGCAGTGCTTGGGACACGTCAGGTCGGGTCGCTCGCCGATACCCAGGTGGCAGCCCTCTCGGCAAGCCAGTTCGGGGCCTTTTCCGCCACGCAGCTCTCGGCGCTTTCGACCCATGCCATCTCCGGCCTGACGGAGACGGAACTTGGCGGCCTTGGCAGCGCACAGATCGCCAGCCTTGCGAGCACACAGGTCGGGGCGCTCGCGGCCTATCAGCTGGCAGCCCTTGATACGACACAGATTGCCGCGCTTTCGACGGCTGCCCTTCCGGGCCTGACCGCCAGCCAGGTCGCGGCCCTGTCGAGCCAGCAGATCGGTGCCCTGCAGGCCGCGCAGATTGCCAGCCTGTCATCGAGCGCCGTGGCAGCCATGGCGACCACGCAGATCCTGGCCCTCACCGCGACCGATGTCGCAGCCATCAGCACGACCGATCTGGCGGCCCTGTCCGACACCCAGCTTGGCGCGTTCAACACCACCCAGATCCAGTCGCTGACCAGCACGCAGGTGGCGGCGCTGTCGTCCAATGCCGTGGCAGGTCTCGTTGGCACACAGATCAGCGTGCTCAGCGTCACACAGATAGCAGCCCTGAATGCGCCGCAGGTCAGCGGGCTGACAGCGGTCCAGATCGCAAGCTTCAGCACCACCGAGCTTGGCGCCCTCACGAGCCGCGCCGCCGCAGGACTTGGTGCCGCGCAGATCGCCGGCCTCACGACCACGCAGCTCGATGCGCTCAGCCCCGCGGCCCTCGGCGCCATGGCGACCTCAGGGATTGCCGCCCTGTCCTCCGACATGCTCACCAGCCTGAGCACCACCCAGGTCGCGGCGCTGGGCAGCAACCAGCTCGCGGCCCTTCTCGACACGCAGGTTGGGGCGCTGAGCACGACCCAGCTGGCCAGCCTCCTGCCCACCCAGTTTGGCTCGCTGTCCAGCACCGGTGTGAGCGGGCTGACCACGGCGCAGATCACCGCGCTGGGGACGTCGCAGTTCACGGCAATGAACTCCTCGCAGGTCGCAGCTTTCACGAGCTCGCAGCTCGCTGCCGTGACCACGACCCAGTTCAGCCAGCTCTATTCAACGCAGATCACGGGCCTGTCGACGGCAGCGCTGCCATCGCTCTCCACCACGGTGATTTCGGCTCTGAGCTCCATACAGCTGCGCGGCCTCAGGGCTGATCAGGTGGGCGCGCTGACGACACAGCAGGTCGAGGCGCTCGCAACCACGCAGATCGCCGCGCTGGCCGGCAGCCAGGTGGGAGGCTTCACCAGCACCCAGGTCGCGGCCCTGACCTCGACGCAGGTCGGCGCCCTCTCGCCCCTGCAGATCGGCGCCCTGTCGAGCACCGCCATCCTTGGATTGTCGAGCACCTCGCTTGACGCGATCACGCCGACCCAGCTGCAGTCGCTCACGACCGGGCAGCTTGGCCTCCTCTCCGCCGACCAGCTGGAAAATCTCAGCACCACGCAGCTCTCTGCCCTCTGGTCGAGCCAGATCGGCGCCCTCGCGCCGGCGACCATTTCATCCCTCACACCTGGCGCCTTCGCTTCCCTGTCGGATCAGCAGCTGCGCGGCCTCGTGGATGTTCAGGCCGCCGCGCTCACCGACCAGCAACTCGCGGGGCTTGCTGCCACACAGCTCGCGGCCTTCAGCACGACCGCAGTGTCCGGCCTGACGCCAACCCAGATCGCCGATCTCGCCACGACGCAGTTCGGCATGCTGGCGACGACGCAGCTTGCGGCCCTGACGCCCGACGCGATCACTGGCCTGAGCACAGGAGAAGTCTCGGGTCTGGTGGCAACACAGGTCTCCGCCCTGAGCAGCAGCCAGATCGGCGCCCTCCTCGATACGCAGGTCGGGGCGCTCGGCCAGACACAGCTATCGGCCCTGAGTTCGGCCCAGCTGCAGGGCCTCACAGCCTCGCAGGTTGCGCTGTTCAACACGACCCAGCTCGTGGGCCTTGGCACGCAGGGGCTCCTTGCCCTATCGGCAGCCGCGCTTGGCGGCTTGGTCGGCACGCAGGTCGACTCGCTGACCTCGACGCAGCTGCAGTCGCTTGGAAACAGCCAGATGGCTGCCCTGACGGCCACGGCCATCTCGCAGCTCAGCCAGACGACGCTCGGCGCCCTCTCGGCGACCCAGTTCAGCAGCCTGTCGGCCACCGGCTTTGGCGCGCTTTCGACAACCCAAATCGCCGGGCTCGACACGACCCAGATCCCGCTCCTGTCGACGACCGAGGTCAGCGGCCTCACGGCAGCTCAGGCCGCCGCGCTGGCGACCACCCAGCTCGACCTTTTCAGCACGACACAGGTTCGCGCCCTGTCCACGACCGGCCTGAGCGGCTTCACGCCGACCCAGGTCGCCAGCCTCTCGGCGGGCCAGCTGGCCGTCCTGAGCCCGACGCAGATAGGCCGCATCGACCCGTCCTCCATCAATGGCCTGAGCCTCTCGCAGCTGCAGTCGCTGACGACGACGCAGCTCTCAGGCCTGACATCCACCCAGATGCAGGCCTTCGACACCACCCATGTGTCGAGCCTGCTGACAAGCCAGCTGTCGGGCCTCACCGCCACCCAGATGAGCGGTTTGGCCTCGGAAGACCTGACAGCCCTGTCGCGCACCCAGATCGGCAGCCTGGCAGGGGCCCAGCTGCGGTCCCTCTCGACGGCGGCCATGGCAGGCTTCAGCACGACCCAGATCGGCTATCTGAACCTGTCCCAGCTTGCCAGCCTGACCCCCCAGCAGATTTCCTCGCTGGCCACGACAACCATTGCCGGCCTCAGCTCGACCCAGATCGCGGCGCTGTCACCCAGCCAGTTCGGGGGCATTTCGGCATCCGGCATCGCAGCCTTCACCTCCACCCAGTTCAGCGGCCTGACGACAACCCAGGTTGGCCTGCTGTCTGGCACGGAAATGTCGGGGCTGACCTCGAGCCAGGTCGCCAGCCTGAGTTCCCAGCAGTTTGCCAGCCTCACGGCGGGCCAACTCGGCGCCCTGTCGTCTGGCGCCGTCGCAGGATTGGGCACGGTGCAGTTCGGCGCCATGACGACAACCCAGTTCGCGGGGCTCTCCAGCGACGAATTCGCGGCGATGACGTCATCGCAGGTGGCAACCCTCTCCACTGATCAGGTCGCAGCCCTTCAGCCCTTCCAGCTTGCCGGGTTCCAGCGGCCGCAACTGCGCGCCCTGACCACCAGCCAAGTGGGCGCCATGACGACGACCCAGATTGCGGGGCTGGCCACGACGCAGGTGGTGAACCTGTCGACGACCCAGTTCTCCGCCATGACGGCTAGCCAGTTCTCCGCCTTGACCTCGATCCAGTTTTCCGCGCTGGCCACCCAACAGCTGAACAACATGACGAGCACCACCTTCGGGTCCTTCAGCCCCATCCAGATTGGCGGCCTGACGACGACGCAGGTGGCCGGGATCAGCACGACCGCCATCGGCGGGCTGACCACCTCCGAGATCCTGTCGATGAACGGTGTCCAGATCGGCGCCTTCACGACGACCCAGACGTCAGCCATGTCCCAGGCCCAGCTGGACGCGATCTCGGCCGCGCTGTCATGAGCTAGTTCGACAGACTGACAGGCACTTAGTCCATGCGCGCGGCTCAAGATGAGTCCGTGTCGTTTCGGGTATGATTAACAAAAGTAAGATCAGGTCATCTGCCAAACAAATTAGAAATATCCTCAACAAATACTTTACTTGAATGAAAGGGCTTATGAATTATCTCGAACTATCTCTATCGATCAAAATTAATTGTTTTGTTAGACAATCGCGCCAGTATTGAGACATATTTGATATTCGTGGACTGTTGATTATGATCGGTTTCAAATCCTTCTGCGAGAACAGGAGCGGTGCGGTCGCGGTTACCGCAGCGGTTGCGATTCCGGTTCTGCTCGGCTTCGTGGCTCTGGTTGCAGAGTTTGGCAACGGCATTCTTGTCAAGTCGCAAACCCAACGCATTGCCGATTCGGCTGCCTATGCAGCGGCGGTCAATTATTCCACCAGCAATTCCACCACGTCCATGAATGCTGTGGCGCAGAATGTTGCGGTGCTGAATGGCCTCACCGCGCAGTCCGTCACCGCCAGCATCGTCCAGTCGCCCAGCAATGCGAGCAACCAGGCGGTTCTCGTCAACATGGCGACCTCCCTGAACATGCTCGTGGCGCCTGTCCTTGGCTTCCAGAATACCCTGCCTGTCTCCTCGAATTCCTATGTGGCCATCAGCAGCTCGGCGCCTCCTACGGGTTGCATGATTGCGCTCAATCCTGCGGGTACCGGCATCACCCTGTCGGGTTCGGGCACGATTTCGGCGGCTGGCTGCACCGTGGCCTCGAACCAGAGTCTGAATGTCCCCTGTGGAACCTTCATCACCGCCAAAACAGTGACCTATGGCGCTTCAGCGCCGACAGTCGGATGCAGCGGCATTACTGGCGCTGTATCCAAGTCGAGCACGTCCGACCCGTTCTCCAATAACCAGAACGTAGGCACCTCTGGCAGTCGCGCCGGTGGGTTGAATTTATCCGACCCGTCGTCACCGAACGTGCCCAATGGTCGTGATGTGAATTTAAGCTGGGATGATGGTGCGAATGAAGATCTAAACAAGATTGGCTGCAGCGGGTCCTTCTCCAACAACACCTGGACGGTGAATTGTCCATCCGGGGGTACTTATAATTTTGGATCAGTTTCCGTCGGCGGAGGCATATCCGTCAATTTCGCCACGGCAGCATCAGCCGCGACGACCTTTAATTTTAGTGGCAATGTCAGCAATCTCGGGAGCAGCATGTCCTTTGGTCCGGGGACCTACAATATGAAAAATGGGCTCTACCTCGGCGGTGCAACGAATACGACATTTTCCGGTGGGACCTTCAATTTCGGCGCGGGCTCCCAATCTTGTTCCGATGGTAAGCACTATAGCATCTGCCATCTTGGCAGTTCGTTGGTCTTCACCAAGGCCAGCACATTCAATTTTACCTCCGGTGTCTATGTCAATGGAGGTGCAACACTGAGGATGGGGACGTCTGGCAGCACCAATGTTTACAACATCGGTTCGCAGAACAGCAATGGATATGCCTTGAACGTCGGAGGTGGCGCGACTGTTGTTCTCGGCGACGCCACGAGCTTCAGCTTGAATGGCAGTGTGACAGAAAGCGGCGGCTCCTGCGTAACGCTGCCTGCATCCTCTTATCACGACATTGATGGCAGCATGAATGTGATGGGCGGCCTGACCATGGGTGCGGGTCATTACGCATTGAATGGTTATTTTGCGGCCGGCGCTGCCTATGGTGGCGATGTGTCGTGCAATGGCTCCATGGTAGGTGTCAATGCCAGCAATGTCAGCATTGCAGTATCAGGCGCCAGCCTCATCAGCGGCGGCTCCTGCAATGGCATGAGTTTCTGCATCAATGCGGGCTTCAGCAATGTCACGATCAAGGCACCAACCAGCGGAACTTTTGCCAATCTGGCGGTGATCGGCCCGCAAAGCTCTTCCATCAAGGGCGGCGTTTCGATTGCCGAAGGTGCATCCAATACGGGCATCAGCGGGCTCTTCTATTTCCCCAATGGCCCCCTGACGATCAGTGGCGCTGCATCCATCGGCAACGGATCTGGGGACTGCCTGCAGATCATTGCCAGCCAGATCACGCTGTCCGGATCGGGAAGGGCAACCACGAGTCAATGTGCCTCGGGTTCCGGCTCGGGCTCCTCTTCATCCTCGACCGTAGGCTTCGTCCAATGATGTCGCTCAGGTTTCACAAGATCTCTTCGAAGCGTCGTGATCGTCGCCTCCGGGACGATTGCTCGGGCGTGTCAGCCGTCGAATTCGCCCTCGTGGCACCCATTCTCCTCGCCTGCACCTTTGGGGTGCTGGATTTCGGCATCGCGGCCTATGCCAAATACAACATCGACAACGGCGTGACGGCCGCCAGCAACTATGCCCTGCTGAGCGCGAGCTCGGTGTCCTCATCAGGCGGCGCAGGCCTTGCCACCAAGCTCGCCTCGATCGTTGCCAATGCGCGCTCGTCGGGTTGGGGGAACGCAACCGTTGTTGTCAACAACGGGCCGTCGGTCAGTATCCAATCGGGCGTATCCAGCAGCAGTGGCACCGCATCCAATGCGGACAGTTGCTATTGTCCCACGCGCTCAGGCACCACGATCACGTGGGGCTCGGCCATGAGCTGCGGATCAAGTTGCGCTGGCGGAAGTTTTGCCGGCAAGTTCGTGGTCATCAACGGATCGACGTCCTACACATCGGTCTTCGGCAGGTATGGCCTCGTTTCGAATACGTCGATGACCTCCATGGCGGTGTTGCAAGTCCAGTGATCAAAACGCTCCTGAACAGATTCCGTCATTGTCACCGCGGCATCGCAGCGGTTGAATTTGGCATGGTGGCCCTGCCGCTCATCCTGCTGCTGCTGGGTGTTTGCGAGTTCGGCCGCCTCCTATGGGTGCGCCAGGGCCTGGAGAGGGTTGCAATTGCCGGTGCGCGCTGCGTTGGCATGGGTGTGTCGAGCTGCCAGGTGAGTGGCGCCTATGATGCGACCGCGACGCAGAGCTTCATCGTTTCCGAAGCGACAAACTGGCGACTGACGCTGACCGGCTCCAATGTGGCCGTGACCACATCGACGACCTGCGGCAATGTCACGGGCATGACGCAGGTCACGCTGAGCTATACTTTTCAGACAATCATTCCCGGCCTCCTGCCGGTGATTGCGAGCGGCGACCAGATCAGTGCATCCGCCTGCTTCCCCAATGCAGCCGTGGTGGCTGCCGGCGGCTAGGGCGTCCGCCTTGTCACGCGGATCTTTTGATACCTGCAGGGCAATTGCAACTCCGGCACGCTCGCTGGATGCGAGCGGCCGGTGATACAGAGGGCTGGACTCAGCCCTTCTTGCCGTTGATGACGTCATAGACGTTGCAGGCGATGCCGGTTGCTTCATAGCCGTCCTGGCCCGTCGCCTGCGCAATGGCAAACATCTGCGAGGCAAGGCTGACGAAGGGCATCGGCACTTCCATCTCGCGGGCCATGTCGAGGCCGAAGCCGACGTCCTTGGGCATCCAGGACTTGCGCGGCTTGAAGTTGCGGCTGACCACGATTTCCATGATGCGGCGGACCGCGATGGAATCCTGCTGGGAGTTCAGCAGGACGGTCTGGAAGGTTGCGTCATCGAGGCCGCCCTTCTTGAGCCAGGAGCCGACTTCAACGAGGCTCATGTGCTGGACGGCAGCGAGCATCGCCATGGCGTTCTTGACCAGCTTGGCATTGCCCAGCTCACCCACGTGCAGGATCGACTTGCCCATGGGCTTGAAGATCGGCTGATACGCGTCGAAGAGAGCCTTGGAGCCCGAAATCCAGAGCGCGAGCTGGCCGGCAGCCGCGACTTCCTCGACACCGCCTGCCGACGCATCGACGATGGTCCAGCCCTTCTTCTCAAGCTCACCGCCGACACTGACGATGGTCTCCTTGTCGATGCTGCTGAAGTCGATCCAGACTTTTGCACCACTGGTCGCCTCGGCCAGACCGCCCTTGCCAAGGCCAACGGCCCGCACCGCATCGTTGTTGGGCAGCATGGACAGCACGAGCTCGCAGGATTCCGACACTTCCCGGGGCGAGTTCTTGAACTCGGCGCCGAGGCTCTCCAGGGCCTTGGCCTGCTCGCGCCGCAGGTCGGTCACGACCAGTTTGTAGCCGGCCTTGATCAGGTTGGCGGCCATGCCGCTGCCCATGCCGCCGGTGCCGATGAAACCAAGTGTAGTCATGCCTGAACCTCCCTGAAAATTCGGGCTATCCATCTCACATCATGCAGGGCGGGACAACTTGCCTCAGGTCATTCAGATGGGGGAGGCGCAGGCGAGCGAGGAGCGTTCCGGCCAGGCTGGATCATCACCAGCGCAGAAGCCGGCTGCCCAGAAAAGCCCCGACGAGCGATACGATTGCAATGCCTAGTGAATACCAGACAGCGACAAAAAATGGCGAGTCATCGACGCAGTGCAGGGCATAGGCGGCGGCTCCGATGCCGCCGGCCAGAAGTCCTGCCGCAAAGCCTGCCAGCCGCGGTCGCGTCGGTGCGCCATAGCTCAGCACCTTCAGGCTGGCCATGAGGGGCAGGGAGGACAGGAGTGGCACGAACAGAAGGCACCAGCGATTGTTGCCGCCCACCATATGGCTCCACCAGGTGGTTGAGGGCGTGGCGGCCATCTCGATGATCACCAGCGCCACGACCAGGCCGGCGGGAATGGCGAGCAGCCACAGGGGCAGTCCGTCCTCATCGGGACGCGCGAGGCGTCGCGACAAGACATAGGCTGCAAGCGCGAGGCTGCCGCACAGGACAAACTTCATCAGGAAGCGCCAGGAGGGCAGCACCGCCAGAAGGTCGGAGCGCGGCCGCAGGAGGGTGATGGTGAGCAGGACGGCTGCCGTGGACCCAGCGGCCAGAGCCAGGGACCAGGCTTGCGACATGCGCGGCTGCGGGCGCGCATCTGCGCTCAGGAGCGTAATGAGATCATCGGTCTTCATGTGATGCTCTTCCGATAGGCTTTTGCGAGCGCTGCAACTGCCCGATGCAGTGTCACGCGCACGGCTCCCTCTGTCATCGACAGGCGCTCGGCGGTCTGGCTGATGCTCCTGTTCTCGATGGAAATGGATTTGACGATGTCCAACTGGCGCTCGTTGAGAGCATGCTCATAGCGATCGAGGACGTCCTGCGCCGAGGGCTCGATCTCCTGTGACGGGGCCGGGATGACCTCAAGGAAGTCGTCGACCGGGACCTCGTCGCGTTTTCCGCGCCGCCGGAACGAGTCGATGACCTTGTAACGCACGATTCCATGCACCCAGGGTGCAAGATCGGCATTGGTCTCCCATGTGTGGCGCTTGGTATGCACGGCGAGCAGAACCTCCTGAAGGACATCCTCGGTCTCGACAGCCGGCAGGCCTGCCCGCCCGCAGGCAGACCGGACTGCAGGCCGCAGGGCCACAGCAAGGCGGGCGAGAAAGGTGCGGTAAGCCCCCTCATCTCCCGACAAGGCAGCCCGCAGCAACTCGGCCAGCTGGTTCAGGTTGTCTCGCAATGGCCTTCTTGGGTATTCGCCACCCAAGCCCTGTTTGTTACAGCCCACTTCAAATTTTTTGTGCCGGGATGTTTTTTTAAAAAAATCAGCTCACGACGCCGTGACCTTGTAACAAACTGCCCCACCGCTGCGAAGACCATCATGAGCAGGAGATATGGTCATGCGGACGGAACGGTTTGGCACCAGGCTTTCGACATCAAGTGAGGCCGCCCTTGCACAGTTTGAGGTGGCGGCACTCCGGATCCTTTCCCATCGCCCGCAGGCAGAGGCGGCCCTTGTTGAGGCCCTTGCTGCCGACCCGCAGCTGACCGGCGCCTGGGCGCTGAGAGGTCTCTGCCATGTCCTGCTTGGACGGTCCGCGGGAACCGAGCAGGCGCGGGCCTATCTGGTGACTGCCAAAGCCGTCATGGATGGCGCGTCCGCCAGCGATGATGAGCGCGCCCTCGTGCGGGCCCTGGAGGTTGGTGTGCACGGGGGCCTGCGTCGGGCCGCCGAAATTCTCGAGAACAAGGTGCATGGCAGGCCGCAGCTCCTGTTGTTTGCCAAGCTTGCTCATGCCCTGCGCTTCATGGCCGGGGACCGTGACCGCCTGACCGTCGGAGTGGAAACAGTCCTCAACAGCACCCACGCGGGGGCCGATGGCATGGGCTTCATGCTCGGGTGCCTGGCCTTTGCCAGCGAGGAGCGGGGCGACTTCCGGCGTGCCGAGCAGCTTGGGCTGCTGGCGCTGGCGCAGGAACCCGAAGACGCCTGGGCCATGCATGCGGTCAGCCACGTCCATGAAATGACCGGCCGCACCCGCGACGGTCTGGACTTCATCGAGAAAAGCCGGCCCATCTGGAGCCAGTGCAACAATTTCTCCCTGCACATGAGCTGGCACAAGGCCCTGTTCCAGGCAGAAGAGCGTCGGTTTGATGACGCCCTGCAAGTGTTCGACGACGAGATCTGGCCACATGCCAGCGAGGATTTTCGCGACATCAGCAATGCCGTGTCGCTGTTGCGCAGGCTTGAGCTCGTGGGCGTTCAGGTCGCAGGCCGATGGCAGTCTGTTGCACAGGCCGCAGCTGCCCATGTGCAGGACAAGACCTATACCTTCGCCAGCCTGCACAACCTCGTCGCGCTCCTGTCAGCAGGGCGGCTGAACGAGGCTGCTGATCTCGTGGCCACCATGGAGCGCCCCGGTGCCCCGGGCAATGATCAGGAGCATGTGATGCGGCGCGTGGGGCGCCCCATCGCCCGCCTGCTGCTGGATGAGGCAAGGGGCAGGGCTGGCCGCATCGACCTGCAGCCGCTCCTGTCGGCTCTGCGGGATCTTGGCGGAAGCGCAGCGCAGCGGGACCTCTTCGTCCGCATCCTGATCCATCACGCATCCCGCCGCGCAGACCAGCACGCCCTTGCTGAGCTTCTGGCATTCCGCCGGCAGCTCAAGAAAGACGACCTTTTCGTTGAGGTCGTTGCCGGTTCCCACCCTCATCCCGTTCGCTATACCGCCTGAAGGAGGTTTTCATGCAAAGCATCACCATGACCAGCCCAAGGTCCTCAAGCCTGTTTCCGCCGCTGACAGCAAGGCTTATCGCGACCGCCCTCATGGCGGGCCTTGCCGCCGATCTCACATGGGAGGTCTGGGCGCGTGTCCTGACGCCCCTGGTTCCCGGCGTGGGTGGTCCTCTGGAGCCCGCCGCACTGGTCCAGAGCGTGTTTGGCCTGGAAAGCCGGCTCGCGGGGGAAATCATCCATTTCGTCGTGGGCGTCGCCTTCTACCCGATCGGCTATCTCTTTGTGGCACGTCCCCTGCAGCGGCTGATCATCCCGGCCCTGCCATGGTTCGTGACGGCACTTGGATTTGGCGCGGGCCTTTTTGTCTTTGCGCTCTACATCATGGCGCATCTCATTGCTGGCTTTCCGGCCTTTCTGGGCTGGGTGCCGCTTGCCTGGTGCTCTCTCTTCGGGCACCTCTTGTTTGGACTGGTTGTTGGATTTGTCGTTCTGGTCCGGGAAAGAGCCGATGACTGATGTTGCGCCATCGCATCCCACTGAAGTCCCGCGCAAGGCTGCGCGGGACCCACGGCTCGACGTGTTCCGCGGGCTGGGGATGTTCATCATCCTGATTGCGCATATTCCCAACAACAGCCTCGCGGACTGGATTCCGGCGCGCTTCGGTTTTTCGGATGCCACCGAAATTTTTGTCTTCTGCTCCGGGGCAGCCTCTGCACTCGCCTTTGGGCCGGTGTTCGACAGATCCGGATGGCTCTGGGGCACGCGGCGGATCCTGCGGCGCGTCTGGGAGGTTTATCGCGCGCATGTCGGCGTGTTCCTGGCGGTCATTGCGGCGCTCGCCCTGGCGGACGAGTTGATCCCAGGCGCCAATTACCTGCGGGAGCGCCTCAACCTCGGGCATTTCCTGGATATGCCCGCGCGCGCCATGGCTGAATTCCTGCGCTTTGCCTATGTGCCGAACTATTTCGATATCCTGCCGATGTATCTTGTCATTCTGGCCCTCGTTCCGGTGATGATGGCTCTGGCGCGCGTCTCGCTGCGCCTCGTGGCCGTCGCGAGCCTCGTTCTATGGGGGCTGGCCAGCTTCCATGTACTGGATCTGCCTGCGGAGTCCTGGTCCGAGCGGCCCTGGTTCTTCAATCCCTTTGCCTGGCAGGCCGTTTTCCTGACCGGATTTGCCTTTGTGCGGGGATGGTTGCCCGCTCCCCCACGTGACAACCGCCTCGTGCTGGGGAGCCTCGCAATTCTTGCCGTGAGTGCACCCGTGTCATGTCACTACGGCTTCAGCTGCTACGCAGGCTGGGGCTATGCGCCCGTGCTTGGCGAACTCCACGAATGGCTCGATCCGTTGATCGACAAGCCGCATCTGGGTGCCCTGCGCTATGTGCATTTCCTCGCGCTGGCCTATCTCGCCTACATTCTGGCGGGCGAGCGGGGATCCAGCCTGCAAGGCCGGGGCTGGCAGATGCTGGCACAGGTCGGGCAACAGACACTGGCCGTCTTCCTCTCCGGCCTCGTGCTGGCTCAGGTCCTTGGCGTCGTGCTCGACGTCGTGCATTTTCCGGGCGCTGAATTCTGCGCCAATGTCATCGGCTGCGGCATCCTTTATGTCGTCGCGCGCATCATGGCCTTCTGGAAAGCCATGCCGCCGAAAGACGGCGTGCGGCCCTCCAGACGTGCACTCGTGGGGGCTGGCGTGGTGGCTGCAAGTCTTGGCGTGACCTCCGGACTGGGGGCAGGGGAGATCCGCACGCTTGCCGTTGCAAGCCCTTCCCTGGGACGCGATCTCGCGACCACCGTCTATGTGCCCGATGGCCCGGGCCCATGGTCGACGCTCTACCTGCTGCACGGCACCAGTGGCAATGAGCAGGACTGGCCCAAGATGGGTCAGCTGGCCTCGACCATGGACGATGCGATTGGGCGTGCTGTGCTACCGCGCACGCTGGTGGTGATGCCCGACGGGGGCAATTCCTGGTATGTGGACAACCCCGATCCGGGCGGAGCGGGGCTCATGGCAAAGGCTCTCACGCAGGACCTGCCGAGGGCCATCGAAGGGATGTTTCCGATCCGGGCCTGTGCAGGCCAGCGGGCGATCGGAGGCACCTCCATGGGCGGCTACGGGGCCCTGCTGCATGCCATGGACCATCCCGACGTCTTCGGGACCGCCTTCGGCCTCAGCTCCGCCCTCTGGCAGCCCTGGCCGAGCGACGAAGCCCTGCGTGCGCGTCGTCCAACGCGCATGTTCCGCGGTGCCTATGGTGAGCCGCTCGATCCCGACCGTTTCAATGCCTGGAATGTCTTTCCCAGACTTGAAGCCTATGCGAAGCAGCAGGGACGGGCGGGCATCCGCCTTGCCATGGGAACCAACGATTTTGCTAACCTGCGCAGCAACAATCAGGAGCTGGTTGCAGCATTGGCAGCGCTGGGCGTGAC
>CAISZN010000175.1 GCA_903889985.1 uncultured Hyphomicrobiales bacterium
CGGGGTGAGGCCGAGGCCAGAACCAGTTTGGGACGCCAGGTCGTGGCTTGTGTGCTCACGCGCGAGCCCCCTCAGTGCCTGCGATCGGGAGAATCACTTGAAGCGGTAGGTGATCCGCCCCTTGGTGAGATCATAGGGTGTCATTTCGACAAGCACTCGATCTCCCGTCAGAACGCGAATTCTGTTCTTGCGCATCTTGCCTGCAGTGTGCGCAATGATTTCGTGGTCGTTTTCAAGCTTGACGCGAAATGTCGCGTTCGGCAGCAACTCGCTTACCACGCCAGGAAACTCGAGCAATTCTTCCTTTGCCATCTGATCTCGTCTGGTTATCCGGAGGATCGGGGACCGTCCGGCCCTCGAATTTGGCCGGACCCTAATCGAGAACGACGCATTTGTGAACAGGAGAGGGTCGAAGCTCTGTGAAAGATCTGACTGAACTATCCCAGGCCGGCGCCCGTCTTTGGCTAGATGCCCTGACGGCCCAGGCTGATGCAGCCACGACGATTGCCCTGAGGCTACCGATCGTAATGGGCGATCCCCAGGGGGACGAGGCCCGCCAGATGATCATGGAGAAGGTGCTGGCGGCCAGCCAGAGTGCCTTGGGGGCGAGCGCCGCAGTCGGTGAGATGGTGATGGCGGCCTTGGCAGGTGCGGGCCCAATCGCCAATGCACGCGCGGTTCTTGCCGTGGCCGAGGCGGCGAGCGATCCGGTCAATCACCAGGTCAAGCGCAACGCCAGGCGCCTCACGCGGCAGGCCAAGCCTTAGCCGGGGATTTCCGGCGGAGTGGTCGGGGGGGTAATCCCGGCCGCTTCATCCTCGCGCTGATAGGCCCGGTAGCGGCGAACCGAGATCGGGATCAGCAGCATATAGGCGAGCGACAGGGCAATCAGCACCTGCATCGGGTAAGTCGCCGTGAGCAGCAGGGCGACCATGACGCCAAACAGCACGGGAATGAACCATTCCCGAGGCACGCGCCCGATCTTCTTGCCAGAGAAATTGGGAATGCGGCTCGCCATGAGAAAGGCGACCAGCAGCACATAGAGGCTCTCGAACCCCGCAAAAGAGCGGTCGTTCGGCATTCCGGCCCCGAAATGCAGATACATGGGCAGCATGACGACGACAGCCCCGGCGGGGGCCGGCATGCCGACAAAGAAATGACCCATCCAGGCCGGCCGGTTCGGATCATCGCTCATGACGTTGAACCTGGCCAGGCGCAGGGCGCAGGCCACGGCGAAGATCAGGGCCGCAAACCAGCCAAGGCTGCGATTGTCGTGCAGTGACCAGAAATAGAGCAGCAGGGCCGGGGCCACGCCGAAGTCAACGAAGTCCGCCAGCGAGTCGAGTTCTGCGCCAAAGCGCGAGGTGCCCTCGAGTGCGCGGGCAATCCGGCCATCGAGACCATCGAGAATGGCGGCCGCGATGATCGACAGAACCGCATTCTCGTAAGCGCCTTCCGTAGCAAGACGGATCGCCGTCAGGCCCAGGCAGAGTGCGAGCAATGTGACCAGATTGGGCAGGACAAAACGCATCGGAATACGCCGGAAGCGCCTCAGGCGCCCCCTGCGTCCAAGCCCCAGCGGGGCCTGGTCTTCCGTTCCCACAGGATCGCCCTCGGCCACGGCCTTACCCTACCTTGTAGCTGCGGCCATGATCAGGCGCGCGCAGATCGGCGAGGATCGTCTCGCCTGCAACAGCGCGGGCCCCAAAGCCCACTAGCGGCTCTGCCCCATCGGGCAGGTAGACGTCGACCCGCGAACCGAAGCGGATCAGGCCGATGCGGTCGCCAGCGGAAATCTGCTCGCCCTCGCGCACAAAGCACAGGATGCGACGGGCGATCAGCCCGGCAATCTGAACAACGCCGATTCGACCATCGGTCGTCTCGATGATGAAGCCGTTTCGCTCATTATCCTCGCTCGCCTTGTCGAGATCGGCATTGACGAAGACACCGGGCTTATAGGCGATCTTGGCGATCCGGCCCGTGACCGGCGTGCGGTTCACATGGCAGTCGAAGACCGACATGAAGATCGAGATGCGCTGCATGGGCGCATCGCTCAGCCCAAGTTCCGGCGGCGGCGTGAAGCGGCCCAGCGAGCAGACATAGCCATCTGCGGGCGACACGATCAGCCCGTCCCGCAACGGGGTCACCCGGGGCGGGTCCCGGAAGAAGTAGGCGCACCAAAGGGTCAGGACGACGCCGGCCCAGCCAAGCGGTGTCCAGATCCAGAACAGGATGAGGCTCGCCACGGCAAAGCCGCCAATGAAAATCAGCCCCTCGGGATGGATGGGCACAACCTGCTTGCGGACGGAATCAATGATCGACATGCGGCATTCCGATGATTTGCGGACCTTATCTGCCACCGGGAGCCGGAAATGTCACGACAGGGCCGCGAGAGGCTGAAGGTCGAAAAGAGCCTTGGATGTGCAAAGGCCCCGGCATGACTGCCGGGGCCAGTCGATCAGCTCAAAGCCGGATCAGATCTCAGACAAGAGCGAGATTGGCAGCAGATGACTTGCCAGTACGGCGGTCCGTGGTCATCTCGAAAGAGACCTTCTGACCCTCCTGGAGGGCGCGAAGGCCGGCGCGTTCGACTGCACTGATGTGCACGAAGACGTCCTTCTGGCCGTCATCCGGCTGGATGAAGCCATAGCCTTTTTCGGAGTTGAACCATTTCACGGTGCCCGTGGACATGGGATAGTATTCCTGTAGTCGAGGTCGTAGTGGCGCCCGCTTTCGCGGGAGCCGTCGGTATTATCGAATTTGGAGGCTCGTCAGCGCCACGCATGAAGTGCGGGCCAAGTCATCGACCAATATCGATTGCTCTATCGGTATAGAATAACGGTGGCGCCAACAAGGCAAATCCGCGGCATCAGTGCTTGAACAAACCCCTGCAAGCAACGTCGTGAGCCGCTTCACCGCGCAAGCCATGTGCTCGCACTGTTATGTTACATTACGATCTGCCACTTCAGGGGGCATGTATGGCGTTTGCTGATCAACTGACACCACCTGAGCAGTTTCTTCTGCTCAATCCGCAAGGCGCATCTCCCAGCGAACTGATCAAGATCGGGCTGTTCGCCCTCATTGCGGGCGGAATCGTCAAGGTCACGGAAGGGCCGCCAAAAGGGATCCTTTCACGTCGCCCGACCTCCCTGTTCGATCTCGTTGCAGGTCGGTCGCGCGATGCCCCGCGCGCGCTGATGCCACTTGTCGAGGTCATGCGGAACGTCGGCGAAGGCTCCACCGATATCGTCGCCGCCGAGGCGCGGAAAGCCTTTGGAAACAAACTTCTCAAATTTCGGGAACAGCTTCAGGACGGGCTCGTCAAGCGGGGAGTCCTGACGCGCGAGATCAAGCCGGTCATGTTTGTCTTCGCTCGCACGGTGCACGAACTGACGCCTGCAGGAACCACGGCCCGCGACGAGATCAAAAGGAAGATAGAGAGCGCCTGGCGCTTGCCGAATCTCCTCCACAGCGATCCGCAGGAGGCCGCCCTGATAATGGCCGCGGCGGGCACATCCCTGCTGCTCGTCCAGGAGCTCCGGCCCCATTACCGGCGCATGGGCGAGATCTCGAAACAATACCATGTCGAGACCAGCGACTCTGGCAGCTGGACGAACACGTCAGCAGATTCGACAAGCCTGTTCGATGCCTCGGCATTTCCCAGCTTCGACGCCAGCAGCCTGTCCAGCCTCGATTTGCCTGACAGCTTCAGTGCGAGTTTCGACTCGTCCTTCAGCGACTCATCCTCAGGCGATTCAGGCTCGGGTGGAGACAGTGGCGGCGGAGGTGATGGCGGCGGCGGGGGCGGCGACTAGACCGCCGGCCTTCAACTGCCGATATTGACCTTCACGCTCACAGGCTCTTCAGCCTCAGCCCGACGGATGGCTTCCTGTGCCGCATCCACCTCGCGCTGGCGATTCCACATGGCAGCATAGACGCCATCCTTGGCGAGAAGCTCCTCATGGCGGCCACGCTCGACAATGATGCCCCGGTCCAGCACGAGGATCTCGTCTGCATTCACGACCGTCGAGAGGCGGTGAGCAATGACCAGTGTCGTGCGGCCCTGCGATACACGATCAAGGGCGATCTGGATTTCGCGCTCGGTAAAGCTGTCGAGCGCAGATGTCGCCTCATCGAGAACGAGGATCGGAGGCCCCTTTAGGATCGTGCGCGCAATGGCCACGCGCTGCTTCTCGCCGCCTGAGAGCTTCAGACCGCGCTCTCCGACCTGCGCATCATACCCCCCCGGCACCATGCGGATGAAGCGATCGATCTGGGCGAGCCTTGCAGCTTCCTCGACTTCCGCGTCAGTCGCTTCCCAGCGGCCGTAGCGGATGTTGTAGGCAATCGTGTCGTTGAACAGCACCGTATCCTGCGGGACCATGCCGATATGGTCTCGCAGCGAAACC
>CAISZN010000176.1 GCA_903889985.1 uncultured Hyphomicrobiales bacterium
AGCCAGCACGTTCGAAATCGCCTTCTCGATCATGTCGGCGGCCTCGCCAAGGCCGAAGGAATAGCGCAGGGCCATGCCGAAGGAGCCGATCATGGCGATGGGGTTGGCGAGGCCCTTGCCCGCGATGTCCGGCGCCGAACCATGCACGGGCTCATAGAGCGCCTTGCGCTGGCCGGTCTTGGGGTTGGTCTCGCCCAGCGATGCGGAAGGCAGCATGCCCAGCGAGCCCGTGAGCATGGCGGCCACGTCCGAGAGCATGTCGCCGAAGAGGTTGTCGGTCACGATCACGTCGAACTGCTTGGGCCAGCGCACCAGCTGCATGCCCAGCGAATCCGCCAGCTGATGCTCGAGCTGCACATCGGGGAATTCGCGCTTGTGCAGGGCGGTCATCACCTCGTTCCAGAGCACGCCAGACTTCATGACATTGCGCTTCTCGGAAGAGGTGACCTTGTTCTTGCGCTTGCGCGCCAGCTCGAAGGCGACCCGGCCGATGCGCTCGATCTCGTAGGTGTCATAGACCTGCGTGTCGATGCCGCGCTTCTGGCCATTGCCCAGATCGATAATCTGCTTGGGCTCGCCGAAATAGACGCCGCCGGTCAGCTCGCGCACGATCATGATGTCGAGATCCTCGACGATCTCGCGCTTGAGGGAGGAGGCGTCGGCGAGGGCGGGATAGCAGATGGCCGGGCGCAGATTGGCGAAGAGGGCCAGATCCTTGCGCAGGCGCAGCAGGCCCGCCTCGGGGCGAACGTCATAGGGAACCGCATCCCACTTGGGGCCGCCCACGGCGCCGAACAGCACCGCGTCGGCGGCTTCAGCCAGCGCCATATGCTCTTCGCTGATCGAGGCGCCATGGGCGTCATAGGCCGCGCCGCCCACCAGGCCGCGCTCGAATTCGAAGCTGGCGAGGCCAGCCTCTCCCATGAAGGCCGCAACCTTCTCCACCTCGGTCATTACTTCGGGGCCAATGCCATCGCCGGGCAGCAGGAAAATTTTATGGGTCGCCATGAGGGTCATCCGCGTGAAAGGGTTTCGCGCGGAAGTGCTAGCGGGGCGGGAGGCGAATGGCAAGACGCCCGGTCGTTCCGGCTCAGTGCAATCGGAACTCTTCGTTCACTTTGCGCCACTCGGCGGGCTTGATGAGCCGCGCATGGGCGACGCGCACCGAATGCAGGGGGCCATCGAGACTGGCCCGCCAGAAATCCAGAAAGCGCCGGAGCTCGGGATAATGGGGGTGCAGGTCATAGCACTGCCAGACGAAGCGCTGCAGCAGGCCAGGGTGGTCGGGCAGGTGGTAGAGGATGTCGGCGGTCGTCAGGCCATAGCCCTGCAACTGTGCGCGGAAGTCGGCGGACGCCATGGAATCGCCTCCAAATCAGTTCGACATGGGAGGATGATACCTGCAGGCGCTGAGTCGGCAATAGTCACGCTTGGAAAAGACCCCATAGTTTCAGCAATTTAGCAGCCACCTTGGGAGAGCGCTGCCAGCAAAGCAAAGCCGCCGGGGATCGCTCCCCGGCGGCTCAGATCTTAAATCCCGCAGTGGCGATCAGGCGGCGGCGAGGTTGCGCAGCACATACTGCATGATGCCGCCGTGGCGGAAATATTCCAGCTCGTCGAGGGTGGCGATGCGGCAGAGCAGCGGCACCTTCTTCTTCGTGCCGTCGGCGTAGATGATCTGCATCGACATGTCCTGACGGGGCTTCAGCTCGGCGCCCAGGCCCAGGATCGAGATCTTCTCGTCGCCCTTGAGCTCGAGGGACTGCCAGGTGGTGCTCGCCTTCTTGAAGGTCAGCGGCAGCACGCCCATGCCCACCAGATTCGAACGATGGATGCGCTCGAAGCTCTGGGCGATGACCGCGCGCACGCCCAGAAGGCGCGTGCCCTTGGCCGCCCAGTCGCGGGAGGAGCCATTGCCATATTCCTCGCCCGCCAGCAGCACGAGCGGGGTCTTCTCGGCCTGATAGCGCATGGCGGCGTCATAGATCGAGATGCGGTCGCCTGAGGGATAATGGGTGGTGAGGCCGCCTTCGGCCACATTGCCATCAGCCTTCTTGTTCATGAAGTTCTTGATGCGAATATTGGCGAAGGTGCCGCGCATCATCACTTCATGGTTGCCGCGACGCGTGCCGTACTGGTTGAAGTCGGGCTCGCGCACCTGGCGCTCGGTCAGCCACTGGCCAGCCGGGGAGGCCAGCTTGATGGAGCCCGCAGGCGAGATGTGGTCGGTGGTGATCTTGTCGCCGAAGAGCGCGAGAATGCGCGCCTCGACAATGTCCTCGATGGGATCGGGGGTCATGGTCATGCCCTCGAAATAGGGCGGATGCTGCACATAGGTGGAGTTCATGCTCCACTGGAAGGTCTCGCTCATGGGCGTCTTCACCTTGCGCCAGTTCGTGTCGCCGTTGAACACGTCCGCATAGCGCTCCTTGAACACCTTCTTGGTCACGAACTTCTTGATGAAGGACGCGATTTCCTTGGAGGTGGGCCAGATGTCCTTCAGGTAGACGTCCTGCCCGTCCTTGCCCTTGCCCAGCGGCTCGGTGGTCAGGTCCATATGGACGTTGCCAGCCAGCGCATAGGCGACGACGAGGGGCGGCGATGCCAGATAGTTGGCCTGCACGTCCGGGTTGATGCGGCCTTCGAAGTTGCGGTTGCCCGAGACCACGGCGGCGGCGATGGTGCCGTTGTCGTTGATGGACTGGGAGATCTCTTCCGCCAGCGGGCCGGAGTTGCCGATGCAGGTGGTGCAGCCGTAACCGATGAGGTTGAAGCCGAGCTTGTCGAGCTCCTTCTGCAGGCCGGCGTTGGCGAGATATTCGCCCACGACCTGCGAGCCCGGGGCCAGCGAGGTCTTCACCCAGGGCTTGGAGCGCAGGCCCTTGGCCACCGCATTGCGCGCCAAAAGGCCCGCCGCGATCAGCACGCTGGGGTTGGAGGTGTTGGTGCAGGAGGTGATGGCCGCGATGGTCACGTCGCCATGGCCCAGATCGAACTTCTTGCCCTCGACGGGGAAGCGCTTGGTGATCTCGTCACCCTTGCGATACTCGGTCTCCATCGCGGCTTCGAAGACCTTCGCCACATCTTCCAGGGCCTGACGGCCTTCGGGACGCTTGGGGCCGGCCATGGAGGGCACGACGGACGCCAGATCGAGCTCGAGGGTGTCGGTGAAGACCGGATCGGGCGACTTGGCGGTGCGGAACAGGCCCTGGGCCTTGGCGTATTTCTCGACGAGCGCCACGCGAGCCGTCTTGCGGTTCGAGTTGGCGAGGAAGTCGAGGGTCTCGCTGTCGACGGGGAAGTAGCCGCAGGTCGCGCCATATTCGGGCGCCATGTTGCCGATGGTGGCGCGGTCGGCGAGGCTGAGATCATTGAGGCCGGGGCCGAAGAACTCGACGAACTTGCCCACCACGCCCTTCTTGCGCAGCATCTGGGTGACGGTCAG
>CAISZN010000177.1 GCA_903889985.1 uncultured Hyphomicrobiales bacterium
CGAGGCTGACGCTGGGATCCAGAAGGTCTCGGATAAACGCTCGGGTACCAGCTCAAAGGATCAATGAGATCCCATGTGATGACAGCCTTGACCGCTGGCTCACGAAGAGCAACCAAGAGAAGCTCGGAATAGCGCTTTGCCACCAATTCGTCGCGCTCAGCGATGTCGTCAGGCATACGATCATCGTCGATGTCGATCTCGGTGATATAAATTTCGACGTTTTTTTCGCGGAGCCTGGCCAGATAGTCGCTGAAGCGGCTCGCATCAAAATGGTTCTGTGCCATCCAGTGACACTCCAGACCAATAATATCGACGCGCCCGCCAGCATCCCGAATCTCGTCGATCTGCCGCAACAGCCCGGCCCGGATTATTTCAGTGCCGGGATCTGTCCATTCGGGTCCCGATTCATTCAGCGCCAGCTTGGCGCCTGGATCTGCGCGTTCGGCGCGCAGGAAGGCGCGCCGGATATAGTCCTTGCCCATGGCCTCGTACCATGGCCCATCGCGAAATCCCCCAGCCTTGTGGTGACCAGGCCAGAAAGGTTCGTTCACGACGTCCCAGGAATGGACACGCCCGGCATAACGCGTCACCACTTCGTCAACGTGGCGATCCAGCCAATATTCGCGGCGAGCGGACGACAGCTTCTTAACCCAGGGCGGATTCCATTCGTTCCAGATGAGGTTATGCCCCCGCAGGGCAATCTGATTGGCCAGGGCAAAATCGACAAGCCGGTCAGCCCTTGCGAACTGCGTACGGTCCTCCTCAGGTCGCAATGACCAGAACTTCATCGATAGGTTGGTGGTCAGAATCCGGGCCTGATGGGCATAGAGCGCACGGAAATTCGGGTCTTCGATCACGCCAATATCAAAGGCGCTGCCAAAAAACATCGAACGACTAGCTGCGATATCCCCAAGGGAGGCGCAATCCGCGACATTCCCGACATCAGCGCAAGCCGAATTTCCGACGAGCGGAAAAGCTGCCAAGCCTGCCAGAAAATCGCGACGCCGCAACGCCATTGAGCTCTCCGATGATCCTTTGTCACTCGTTGCAACGGCAAGGCGAATGACATCAGCGCGAAGCTACTGCTTACCCGTGTTCGGGGACAAATCCCATTGCTCTCGTGCGTTAGGGTAAATTAAGAAGTGGCGACGAACAGATTTTCCGCCGTGGTAAAGGACACTTTATCCCGAAATATGAATAGCTATTCACTATTTAGAACATGCCGCAATTGCGGATTGACGACCCGTCATCGCGACGCCTAAGCGGCATCTGTCATACCTTTTCGAAGGCACAGTCCTTGAGCGAATTGTTCCCGCCAATAATCGTTTGAAGCTGGACGGCCAAATAGATAGCCTTGCAGCCGATCCACGGACGCTGCAGTCAGAAATTCGTGTTGGGAGGCGGTCTCGACGCCCTCGGCAGTCACCTGCATGTTGAACGCTTTTGCAAGGTGGGTCGTCGCCGAAATGATTGCGGCACAGCCTGGATGGCTCGCCATATCCGCAACAAAGGAACGGTCGATCTTTACCTCGTCGAACGGGAATTGCTTCAGATAGCTCATGGATGAGAAGCCCGTTCCAAAATCATCGAGCGCAATGGTGACCCCAAGACCGCGCAGGTCATGCATGACATCAAGAGCGCGTTTACTGTCTGACAGGAGAACGGATTCCGTAATCTCAAGCTTAAGTCTGCAGGGTTCTAGCCCTATCTCAGCTAGAAGGCTTGAAATGTTGCGGAAGAAGCTGTTCTGGACCACCTGGATCGGCGAAACATTCACAGAAACGACAATCCCATCAGGCCAAGTCAGAGCGTCTTCACACGCCCTTCTCATCACGAAGCGCCCCAGATCCTCGATCAGCCCTGATTCTTCTGCGATGGGAATAAACTCAGCAGGCGAGATCCATCCTCGTGACGGATGGTGCCAGCGCACCAGTGCTTCCATTCCAACAATCCGCTGATCCGATGCCGAGACGATCGGCTGATAATGGACAGCCAATTCGCAGTGCGCGATAGCACGCTGCAGCTCCCCCGCAAGGTCGCATCGATCCTGCAATTCTTGCTCGAGAGATTCGACAAAAATACAGAAACGATTCCGTCCCTCGGCCTTGGCGCGGTATAGCGCGAGATCGGCATGGCGCAGGACAGTGGTGACATCCTCACCGTTACGCAAATTTGCGACACCTATCGAAACACCGATAAACAGTTCTCGACCGTTAATGTCGTAAGGACGCTTGATCGTATCAACCAGCCGCTGTGAAAATGTTGATACTTCGCCCAGATCCTCCTTGGATTGCATATGCAGGATAGCAAACTCATCGCCGCCCTGCCGCGCAACAAGATCGCCAGGAAAGACAACTACCTGCAACCGCGCGGCCACAAGCCGCAAAAGCTCGTCTCCCACGCTATGACCATAGCCGTCGTTCACTTCCTTGAAGTGATCAAGATCCAGCAGGAGGACGCTACAGACTGCCTCATCCTGCTCAAGGGATCGCATCAACGTCGACGTGAAATGCGCGCGATTGGCCAGGTTTGTCAGATCATCATGTGATGCCATGTAGGCAATGGCCTGACTCGCCCGCGTACTTTCGGTGATGTCAGCGTGGGTCGTGATCCAGCCGCCATCGGGGAGCGGATCATAGCTGATCTGAATCAGGCGCCCATCGGAAA
>CAISZN010000178.1 GCA_903889985.1 uncultured Hyphomicrobiales bacterium
AGTGTGCCCGGTGCCGGATTGACGTCGAGCACGGTCGCGATGTTGCGCGATGTGACGGCGGCCACACCGGGCTCGGGGATCAGCGCTGCATCGACGGCACCATTGGCCAGTGCTGCAGCCATGTCAGGGAAGGGCATTTCCACGACTTCAATGTCCTTCAGCGTGAGGCCATTCCGCCTGAGGGATTCGACTGCGAGATATTCGATCACGCCGCCGCGTACATTGAAGGCGACCTTGCGCCCCTTTAGATCAGCCACGCTCTTCACCTTGCCGCTGTCGGCGAGGTCCTTGCGGATCACGATGGGGCAGGGAGACAGGGCAGCCGGATCCTGCGGATAATAGGACACGCCAGCAACGATCTTCACATCCATGTCTCGGGCGGCGGCATTAAACAGTGGCAAGCCGATATTGCCGAAGGCCGCATCCATTTGCCCGCGCGCCATGAAGGCGACGACTTCCGACGCGCTCTGCACGATCTGCAGGTCCACATCGAGCCCCTCGGCCGCGAGATAGCCCTTTTCCTTAGCAAGGAAGAGTGGGCTGAAACTCAGGCTCTTTAGATAGGCGGCGCGGATCTTCACTGGCTGCTGCGGCAGGGCCGGGGTGGCGGCAACACCAAGGGCAAGCGTGGTGGCAAGGGCGAAGCGGCGCAGCATGGATCCTCCACAGGCCTGAAAGTCAGCCCGTTCTAGGAGCAGTGCCGATGCGGCGCAGTCAAGGCCTCAGGTGAGGCGCTTGCCCGCCGCATCGCGCACGTCGAATGAAATGCCTGATGCCCGCGAATAGGGCCGCGGCCTCGCGCTCAGCCGCCCGCTCTGCAAATCGACGCCCGCGAGTGCATAGGCGGTGGAGAGCATACGGGCTGCCGAGCCCGTGTAGAGGCTCCAGCCGCCACGCCCTTCATGGCCTGCGCCGTCATAGATGTCTGCAGGCTGCTGGTTTGGCGCGAGGCCAAAGATCCACAGCGCCTCTCCTTCCATCTTGTCGAGGGGAGAGATCTTGCGCCAGCAGGCCATGGCACGGTCCGCGTGGGCCTGTGCGGCCCTCATGTCGCCACGTAGATGCGCCATTTCGCTGAGCTGAAGCCAGGCATCGACCACCCATGTGGCGCCGTGGCTGTATTGCGCGCCATTCTCGCGCACACCCGGCGGATAGTCTGCGATGCGACCGGGGTAGGGTATCGAAGTCTCGTCGAAGGGTGGTGTGAGCAGCAGGATGCGATCTGGCTTTTCAAGAACTGCAAGTCCGGCCTCAAGCGCCGCAAGCCCGCGCTCATAGGTGACCGCACCTGACAGGATCGGCCATGCTGCAGTCATGACGCTGACATTGGTGATAGCCAGTCCGTCGTCGTCGAAGCCAAGGATGTAGGAGCCATTCTGCCATGCGCAGTCTGTGGCCTCAGCGAGCTTCTCAGCCGTGCTGCGCAATTCGTCCGCGACGTGCTCCTCCCCGCGTGCCTCCGCGACGGGGATGAAGTCGATCAGCACGCGATGCAAGAAGAAGGTCAGCCAGACGCTCTCACCCTTGCCATCGAGACCTGCCGTGTCGATGCCATCGTTCCAGTCGCCTGAGCCAAACAGGGCGAGGCCATGGGTGCCGAGCCGGTCGAGGGACCAGCCGATGCCACGCAGGCAATGGCCATAGAGTGTGTCGTCATCGCGCGAAGGTCGCGGCGCTAGCAGGGCGCCAGCTTCGCCCGGCGGCACCGCAATGCCTTCGATGTATGGGATGCGCTCGTCAAGGATCGCCACGTCGCCCGTGGCGCGCAGATAGTGGCAAAGCACATGGGGCAGCCACAGATGGGGATCAGTCGCCTTGGTGCGCAGGCCTATGCCCGTGCCGCCATGATGTGCGGGATGCCACCACTTCAGCACGTCGCCTTCCGGGAACTGCTGGGCGGCGTGCAGCAGGATCTGCTGACGCACCAGCTTTGGCTCGTGGAAGACAAGCGGCATGACATCCTGTAGCTGGTCGCGATAGCCGATGCCGCCGCTGCGCTGGTTGGGGCCCACGCGGCCCCACAGGCGCGCGGACAGGATCTGCCTGGGCAGCCATGGGCTGACGAGCCTGTCGAAGGCGGCCTCCCCACTGGCTATGCGCGGACCACTCACGAGATTGTTCCACCACGACTCAGTCTGTGCCAGCAGTGATTGCGCCACTTCGACATCGCGCAGGCGCTGTGCGAGCGCGCGAGCCTCATCCGCATCGCTCCTCTGGCCGAGCGCGATGACGAAGCGCCGCGTTTCACCGCCAGTGAGTTCGATGTCACCGGTAAAGCCCGCAATGCGCCGCTCGTCGTCATGCACCGACAGGTCGGGAGCACCCCTTTCCATCATGGACGGATTGGCAAGATCGCGATTGGGCTCGCCGATAAAGCGATTGCGCACGATCTCGATCTGTGGCGTCGGCAGGTTCGTCACGACAAAGGCGGTGCCCTTGACGAAGTGATTGCGCGGATGGCTGGCGAGCACCACATCGCCTTCCACGTCCACGTTCAGCAGGCCGAGGCTCTCGAATGGGCTCTCGTCGAGTGCCAGATCGAAATAGGCGCCAATCCGCAGGCGCCTTGTGGTCTCGCCTGGATTTCGAATGGTGAGCAGGCGCAGGTCAGCTGGCAGGTCGTGC
>CAISZN010000179.1 GCA_903889985.1 uncultured Hyphomicrobiales bacterium
GTCGGCGCCGAGATGGAGACCTTTGGATACGAGGCCGCCAAGGCCGACGACAAGGCAGTGGTCGACATCTATTCCAAGAAGGGCGTCGTGGTCGACGCCATGAACGACGACGTGCTGGGCCGATGGAAGGAATTCGCGCGCACCAGCGCCTGGAAGGATTATTCGGACAAGTCCGCCGGCAATGACAAGCTCATGAAGCTTGCGATCGATGTCGCGGAGAAGCATGCGTGAGCCATGGTCTTGTTGAGGGGGAGAAGCGCCCCCGCATTTCTCCCGCCAATCTGCCCTCGGTCCTTGCAACCCTGACCAGCCTTTTCGAGTGGCTGGATCGCCTGTTCGTGATCATTGCCTCGCTGGCACTTGTTGCCGGGGCGTTGGTGCTGACGCAAAGCGTCGTCGTGCGCTATGCCCTCAAGGCAACAACCGACTGGCAGGATGAGACCACGGTCTTCCTGCTGGTTGCGGCGACCTTTCTCTCGGCTCCCTGGGTTCAGGCGCGGCGCGGCCATGTGGCTATTGAAGCGCTGTCCGAGATCCTGTCGCCGCGGGTGAACCATTGGCGGGTCTTGCTTGCCGATATGATCAGCTTTGCCTTCTGCACTTTTTTCAGCTGGAAGGCCTGGACGCTCTTCCGGGAAGCCTGGGAGGACGGGCAGGTGACATCCTCGAGCTGGGGGCCGCCACTTTGGATCCCCTACAGCACCATGTCGCTGGGCATGTCGATCCTGTCTCTTCGCATCCTGCTGCAGGTTATCAGCGCGTTCTGGGGGCGTCGCTCATGAGCGCCCTGACACTAGGACTGATGTATGGCGGTGCCACGCTTGCCGCCATGTTCGCAGGCATTCCCATTGCCTTTGCGCTGGGTGCCGTGGCTGTCGGCTTCATGTTTGTGTTCATGCCCCATGCAGCCCTCGATACGGTGGCGCAGAATGTCTACGAGGAAATGTCCTCGATCACGCTTCTGTCGATTCCGCTGTTCATCCTGAAGGGAGCAGCCATCGGTCGCTCACGGGCTGGTGCTGACCTCTACTCAGCCCTGCATGCATGGATGTATCGCATCCCCGGCGGGCTCGGCATCGCCAATGTCTTTGCCTGCGCGCTTTTTGCGGCCATGGCCGGCTCTTCGCCAGCAACCTGTTCCGCGATCGGATCTGCTGGCATTCCTGAAATGCGCAAGCGCGGCTATTCGCCGGGCTTTGCGGCCGGCATCATTGCCGCAGGCGGGACGCTTGGCATCCTGCTGCCACCTTCCATCACCATGATCCTCTATGCCGTGGCCGCCGAAGTCTCGTTGGGCCGGCTGTTTCTCGCAGCAATTGGGCCGGGCCTGCTGCTGGTGGTGCTTTTCGCCGTCTATTCAGGCCTTCGCTATCGCAAGGAGGTGCGTCTGGCGCAGGCCAGCGTGGCCGAGGGTGGGCTGCCTCCGGCGATCCTTGTGCAGGAAACCTATTCCCGGGCGCAGAAGCTCGCGCTTGCGCCCCGCGTCGTTCCCTTCGTGGCGCTGCTCACGGGTGTCATGATCGCGCTTTATGGCGGCTATGCCACGCCGTCGGAAACGGCCGGGCTTGGCGCGCTGCTGGCGCTTGCGCTGATCGGCGTGATCTATGGCGTGTGGCGTGCCCGGGATCTTGTGCCGATCCTGCATTCGACCCTGCGGGAATCGACCATGCTGATGATGATCATCGGCATGTCGCTGCTCTATTCCTACGTGATGAGCTACCTGCACATCTCGCAGGCGACGGCGCAGGCCATCGTGGCGCTGGGGCTTGGCAAATGGGCCCTGCTCGCGATGATCCTGCTGATGGTCGTGGTGCTGGGCTTTTTTCTGCCGCCGGTCTCGATCATTCTCATGACGGCGCCCATCGTGCTGCCGCCCCTGAAGGCTGCGGGCTTCGACCTGATCTGGTTTGGTGTCACCATGACCATTGTCATGGAAATGGGCCTGATCCATCCCCCCGTGGGGCTCAATCTTTTTGTCATCAAGAACATTGCTCCCGACATTTCGCTGCGCGAGATCGTCTGGGGCGTGCTGCCCTTTGTCGGGCTGATGGTTCTGACGATCCTCATCCTCTGCTTCGTTCCGGGAATTGCCACCTGGCTGCCAGCGGTGGTGATGAAATAGGGCCGGTTGACGCGGCGCCCCGCCCTTGCGAAGGGTGGGATGTCTTTTCCAATCCCGAAGGGGGGACCCAATGACTACACTGACGCTCGCTCATGCGCAGAAAATGCTCGCCGATACCCTGGCCCATTGCCGCGCCAACAATTTCAACCCGATGGCCGTCGTGGTGCTCGACGCTGATGGCGCGATCCGCGCTGCTGCCAGCGAAGACAACACGACCTTCATGCGCTGGCGTGTTGCCTACGGTAAGGCCTTTGGCGCCGTCGCCTTCGGCATGCCGTCGCGCCGCACCAACAACATGGCCGCCGAGCGGCCACATTTCGTTGCGGCCCTCAACGGCCTCGCCGATGGCAATGTCGTTCCGGTACCCGGTGGCGTGATCATTCGCGATAACGACAAGAAGATCCTCGGCGCCATCGGCGTCTCCGGCGATACGTCTGACAACGACGAAGCTGCTGCCATTGTGGCGATCAATGCCGCGGGCTTCGTGGCTGATCCGGGCTGATTGATTTTCAGTTTTGCTTCAGGAAGCCGGCGGTCATCCCGCCGGCTTTTTGTTTTGTGGCGAAAGCTGCGCAGGAACCTGCATTGCACTGCAGCGTCATGATTCAGGGGCGCTGAAATCCAGATGATGAGATTGCGCGAGCTCAATTCAGAAAATTGAATCGATTGGCCATCTTTGTGTCGCGTTTCATGATTAGCCTTCGCATCATCGACACCAACCGTGGAGAATGGAGATGATCGTGATGACCGAACTCATCAAATCCTGCTCGCACGAAAAAGTGGCCGCTGCAGCCGTAGCCTCAATAGGTTCCGGCTTTCAGCGTCTCATTGGTGATGCAGCAAGTGCCCGAAATCTTGAGGTCGGTAGCTATGCGGCGTTCTGCGTTCGTCGGTTTGCCCACGAGGCAGAAGAATGCGACTGGCAGGACCTTGCGCAGCGGGTTGAGGGCGAGGACATGCCAATCCTGGCAGGCCTTCGCTATATCCTCGAGATTTCGCTGCCTGCAGACCTGCGCCGCATCAGCGCGGCGGTGCACGAACGGCATGTCGAACGGCAGCGCCTATGGCGCAGCAA
>CAISZN010000180.1 GCA_903889985.1 uncultured Hyphomicrobiales bacterium
GCCCGGTGGCGGTCGAGCGCTACGGCTATCCCTATATGACCGTCTATCGGCCGGACCTTCTCAAGGTCCTGACCGATGTCGTCATGGCGCTGAAGCCAGATTGCATCCACCTCAATTCGCGGTGCACCAGCCTCGAGGAAAAAGACGGCAAGGTCACCCTTCATCTTGAGGGCGGAAATAGCATCACCGGGGATGCGCTGATTGGCTCCGACGGCGTGAATTCAGTTGTGCGCCGGATGACGGTGAACGACAGCCCTGCAGAATATCCCAAGCTCATGATCTGGCGCGGTGTCATCCCGCTGAAGTCCCTACCGGAGCGCATGCAGACAAGCATGGCGGTGAACTGGGTCGGGCCACGCGGCCACGTGGTGCATTACCCGCTGCGCGATGGTGAGCTGTTCAATCTTGCCGCAACCACCGAGAAGGACGAGTGGAACGAATCCGCCTGGACCGTCGAAGGCACCCACGCGGAATGCCACAAGGATTTTGAAGGCTGGCACGACGACATTCACAAGATGATCGATGCGGCACCGAAACTTGTGAAATGGGCCTATCTCGTCCGCAAGCCCCTGTCGCGCTACACCTTCGGCCGTATCGCGCTTCTGGGCGATGCCTGCCATCCGACGCTCCCATTCCTCGCTCAGGGAGCCGTGATGGCGCTCGAGGATGGCGTCGTACTGGCACGCTGTTTCGACACCTATCCGACTGTGGAAGAGGCGCTCGTCGCCTATGAGAAGGCGCGCCTGGTGCGTGACAACCGCATGGTCGAGGGCTCGACCGAGAACACGCTGCGTTTCCACAACGATGCCTATCTCGATCCGGTCAGCGCGGATGAATATATCAACCGCGAATGGAGCGTTGAGGCGATTGCCGAACGCTACGAGTGGCTCTTCACCTACGACGTCGATAAGGTGCCGGTGTAATCGCAGGCCTGTGGTCGGGGGTCAGTTGCCATGGCCTTCGCCCACACCCCCTATGACGGATCGAAGCAGCCCTTCACAATAGGTGCAGAGCCGCTCGATCCGGCGCGATGGATCGAACCAGACGATGATTTTCTGGCCGATCTGGCGCTCAAGGACGAGATCCTTCGCACCCGCTTTGATGCAACCGTCCAGCGCAGTGGCGATACAAGGGCTGCGGAAGCGGAGCTGCAGGATCTCTTCGTGCAGGAACTGCCCCTGCATTGTCCGCAGCTCTATCGTCTGCGCGACGACGGACTGGAGATCATTCCGGCCGGTTGCGTCATCCCTCTCGATACCGATCAGCCGCTCGTCGCCTGCGCCCGTCTCGTGCAGGAGGATCTCTGCCTCATGCGCCGGGATGAGCGCAGCTGGCGGTTGGTTGCCGGTGTTCTCTGCTTCCCCTCCGGCTGGTCGCTTGCCGAAAAAATTGGCGGGGATCTCGATGCCGTCCATGGCCCCGTTCCCGGCTTTCCCGGTCGCATGTCGGACATGGTCTGCCGCATGTTCGACCGGCTCGTGCCGGATCGCCCCGTGGTGCGCTGGAACTGGTCCGTCTATGGGGATGGCTCCCGCCGACAGGAGCCATCCGAGGAGCCTGCATGGTCGCGTTTCAGGCCAGATGAAGCCCTGGCTCGGGCGCATCTGCGCATCGAGCGGCAGACCCTGAGGCGGCTCGCGCGCAGTGGCGATATTGTCTTTACGATCCGCATTCATTCGGATCCGCTGACGGCGCTGGCCAATCATCCGGAGCGGCTTCGCCTTGTCACCGGTTTGCGCGATCAGCTGCTGGCGCTGAACCCCGAGCAACTGGCTTACAAAGGCCTTGCTTCCGTGCGCGACGATCTGGTGGCCATGCTCACCCGTATGGGTGTTGAGGCCTGAGCCGCTCCTGCCAAGGTGGATGTTTCCGCAAGGCGGCTTACGTCAAGCGGGCTCACGCGGATCGGGACAATCATGAGAGACGACGAAGCCAACCGCTTTTCTGCCCGCGCCGCACGCTATGCGCGTGTTGGCGCGAATGTGGGCGGAGTCGCGGCCCGGATTGCAGCGTCCCGCATCCTCGGTGGCGGAGCATCGACCGAAAACGCTGCAGCTCTGTCGCGGGCGCTGGGCGGTCTCAAGGGTCCGCTGATGAAGGTCGCCCAGCTCATGGCGACGATTCCCGACGTGCTGCCGCCCGAATATGCAGA
>CAISZN010000181.1 GCA_903889985.1 uncultured Hyphomicrobiales bacterium
CGCCAGCGTCACCGCCTCCTCGCTCTCCGGATTGACGCGCTTGTATTCCGTCATTCCCGTGCTGCCGCGCGCATTGGCATAGACCGCCCAGGAATTGCCATGGCTGTGGGGTGAGCCGGTCTTGCCGGGTGCCTGCACATGGGCCAGCACGTAAAAATCGGTCTTTTCGTCGTGAAAGAGTTCGCGCTTGCCCGCTGGCAGGTCGTCATTGAAGGTCGCGCTCACGAAAGCCTCGTTGGCAATGAGCTTGCGCACATTGGTGGCAATCGTTTCCAGAGCCGACTTCAGCGGGCCTCCTTCGAGGGCCGCGCGGGTGTCGGTGCAGAACTGGGCAAGATCATAGGTCATTGGCTGAGCCTCCCTGATGCCGCCTTGCGGCAGCCTGACGCCATCATAACAGAGCCCCGCCCGACTTAAAGTGCTGTCGATTGACTTGGCGGAAGGGGACCCCTAGCGTCCACCCAGATCGGCTGATCAGCGCACCGCTTGAACCAGATGCGCCAGCCAAGGGAGGAAGACTTGACTGCCAATCCTGTCGCGCGACGCCATTTTGTCCGCATGGTCATCACCAGCGCGCTTCTGGCTGTGTCGTCTCTTGCCGCCCTTGCCCAGACGAGCGTTGCCGACATCGCACTCTATGAGGGCGCAGACCGGCAGGCCAGGCTGCTCGAAGGCGCGAAGAAGGAAGGCGGGCTGACGATCTATTCGTCCGCCACCAATGAAGACATGCAGGCCATGATCAAGGCCTTCGAACAGAAATATCCGGGCGTGAAGATCAAATTCTGGCGTTCGGATTCAGAGAGCATCCTGCAGCGCGCCGTGATCGAGGCGCGCGGCAACCACAATGAATTCGACATTGCCGAAACCAGCGGCGGGACTTTGGAAGCGCTTTATCTCGAGAAGCTCCTGCAGGTCGTGAAATCTCCGGTGCTCGCCGATATTTCCGACAAGGCGAAATTCCCCCACGCCGCATGGACGGGATCCCGCTTCCAGATCCAGACCGTCGCCTACAACACCAATCAGGTGAAGAAGGCTGACCTGCCCAAGAGCTGGCGCGACCTCGCGGACCCCAAATGGAAGGGCAAGCTCGGCATCGAGCTCGATGACGCGGAATGGTTCGGCGTTGTCGTGCGCTATATCGGCGAGGCCGAGGGCCTGAAGCTTTTCAAGGAGATTGCCACGAAGAACGGCGTCTCCGTGCGCAAGGGCCATACATTGCTCGCCAACCTGACTGCGTCTGGCGAAGTGCCGCTGGCTCTCGGCGTCTATGACTACAAGATCCAGCAGATGAAGCGGGCCGGCGCACCCATAGATGTCTACGATCTCGATCCGGTCACGGTGCACCCGGTCGGCATTGCACTCGCTGCCAAGTCACCGCATCCCCATGCGGCCCTGCTGTTCTTTGATTTCCTGCTATCTGATGGCCAGAAAATCTATGTCGAGCAGAATACCCAGCCGACCAATATCACGGTCAAGCCCGAGCCAAAGAACGCGATCTTCATCAACTTCGGAACATCGCTCGAAGTCTCGGAGAAATGGGTAAAGCTCTTCAAGGAAACCTTTGGGGGCGCGAGCAAGCGCTGAGTCAAAGTAGGGACGGCGCGGCTTCTGCGGCGCACTCGCTCTAGGCCACAGACCCTCACCCCAACCCTCTCCCGCAAGCGGGAGAGGGAGTCGCGTACGCAGATGCGTGACGATTGCTGGAAATCTAAGCGGGGCACCTTCGTCCGCTTTTCCCCGCTTGCAGTGAGTAGGTAAGGATGAGGGGTCTCTGGCGCAGAGAACCGATGCGAGCCGAAGGCTCGCGGTCCCGTCCCTATTCCCCGCCAGCTTTCGCGCCGCCGGCCACTTCCTGAAGATCGGTGTTGCGCGGCTGGATAGCGACCCTCACCTTGGCCTTGATCTCATCAGGCGATTCAATCAGGTCCTTGATCAGGCTTGCGAGCTGTTCTCCGGTCATCGCGCTGATATCGGAGCGCTCCAGTGCCGCCTCGCGGATGAACTCCGGATCGCGCAGGGTTTCATCAAAGGCGCGGCGCAGGGCCTCGACACGCTCCCTGGGAACGCCGGGCGTGGTGGCAATCGGTCGACCCACGGCGACTGCCTTCGACATGAATTCCAGCACCTGGCTGTCCGCGGGCGTCTTGGCGAGATCGCGCAGCAAGGGGACGTCGGGCAGTGCCGGATCTTTTTTCAGGCCAACCTGGATGACCGGGGTGATCAGCTTGTCCCTCACGTAATGAGGCGAGACAGCCATATAGCTTGCCCAGGGGTTCGTGCCGCGCCCCTCGACCTCGCCGCGCTCCATGGCCATGTCCACGTCATGACCGTCAGGATAGCCAAAGACGATCTTCAGCCTGGTGCCCAGGATATTGTTATAGACCGCCGTGAGCTGCTGGGAGATCGAACCGGCCTGCGTGGTCCCAATGGTGGTATCGCGCTTCATCGCGTCGTCGAGCGATTTGGTTTTTGACGTGTGCCAGATCGCAAGAACCTGGTTCGCATCACTCATATTGCCGACCCAATTGAAATCGCGCAGGTCGACCTGAAGGCTCTTGTTCAGCGACAGGGCCTGATCGGTGGCGATTCCCTGACTGACAATGGTAAGGACCGTGCCATCCTTGGGTGCGACGCGCGCAACATAATTCGCCGCCACGATGCCGCCACCGCCCGGCATGTTCACGGGCAACACGCGAGGATTTCCGGGAATATGGTTGCCGATGTGGCGGCCCAGCAGGCGCGCATAGGAATCGTAGCCGCCACCGCCCGCCTTGGAGCGAATGATGAACTGGATCGTCTTTCCCTTGTAGAAATCCTCGACCGGATCCGCCTGCGCCAGCCCTGCACTGAGCATGCTGCTGGCGGCAAGCGCCAGCGCGGCGAAACGCCTTGTCGGGCGGAAATTCATGGGACGTCCCTCACCATGACGCTCTTTGGCGCCGTCGGAGCTGATTATGCGCGGATGCCGAGGTGGTGGCAAATGAGGCGCCTGAAGGATGCGGACGCGGACGCCCGCACACCATGGATTGCGAGCACTGGACCGCGCGCGTCCTCGCGCGCAGCCCGGCCCGATACCTCAGTAGGTCTTCAGCACATGCCTTGCGATGACCATCTTCATCACTTCGGTCGCGCCCTCGGTGATGCGATAGCTGCGCTGCTGGCGCCACATGCGCTCGATGGGCAGATCCGTCGTCAGCGCGATACCACCATGGATCTGCATGCAGCGGTCAGCCACCTTGAAGGCCATCTCGTCCGCGAAGACCTTGCAGATATAGGCATCGTTGCGCACGTCCTGGCCCGCGTCCATCTTGTTGGCCGCTTCCCAGACCATCAGGCGCGCCGCCTTGATGTCGATGTAGCTGTCGACAAGCATCCACTGGATCGACTGGCGCTTCGACAGCGGCTCGCCAAAGGTGACGCGCTGCTTGGCATAGCTTGATGCCATCTCAAGACAACGCTCGGCCACGCCCAGCGCGCGCGCCGCATGGTGCAGGCGGCCAACGCCCAGCCACTTCTGGCCGAACTTGAAGCCCTCGCCCTCCTCGCCGACGCGATGGTCAGCGGGCACGCGCACATTGTCGAAGACGATCTCGCAGGGCCGGTCGCCCATCATGGTCTGGTAGCGCGCGGTGATCTTCACGCCGGGCGTGTCCATGTCCACGAGGAAGCAGGAGATGCCGCCGCGCGAGCCCTTGGAGCGATCGGTCGCCGCCATGAGCTGGATGAAGTCGGCGTGATGGGCGCCGGTGATGAAGCGCTTCATGCCGTTGATGACATAGTGGTCGCCATCGCGCACGGCCGTGGTGCGCATGGAACCGGGGTCTGAACCTGCTTCCGGCTCGGTCTGGCCAAAGCAGGCATGCTTCTCGCCGCGCAGCACGGGATAGAGGTACTTGTCCTTCAGCATGGGCGGCAGATCGTAGAGGATCGCGCGCACGCTCGGGCCCGTGATGCTCGCATGGCGCGCGGGCAGCGCGATGGTGCGGGCCATCTCCTCCCAGATGATGCAGCGGGTCATGATGCCAAGGCCCAGACCGCCGTATTCCTCCGGCACGTCATACATCCACAGGCCGAGGTCCTTCATGCCCTGCTCGAACTTGACGCGCCATTCGGGCTTCAGTTCCTCGTCAGGCGTCACCGACTCACGCTCGAAGGGGATCATCTCCTTGTCGACATAGCGACGCAGATTGTCCTTCAGCATCTTGAGTTCTTCAGGCAGCGTGAAATCCATTTTGTTGTTCCTCCCAGAATTGTGTCAGGCCCGCACGGGGCGAATGTCGACGGCGCGCAGGCCCTGCCCCTTCGGCAGGACGATCACCGGATTGATTTCGAGATCGGTCAGCACATGGCGATGCGCGAGATAGAAATCGGAGAG
>CAISZN010000182.1 GCA_903889985.1 uncultured Hyphomicrobiales bacterium
AAGGCAGACGACAGGTTGATGGCGATGATCTGGTCCCATTTCTCGACCGGGAAGTCCTCGATCGGCGAGACGAACTGGATGCCGGCATTGTTGACCAGAATGTCGACGGAGCCGAGCTTGTCCTCGGCGTCCTTCACCATGGCGGCGATCTCGACACCCTTCGACATGTCGGCGCCGCTGTAGATGCATTTGACACCGAATTCGCTCTCGATACCGGCGCGCTCGGCCTCGATGGCGGCAGCGTCGCCGAAACCGTTGATCATGACATTGGCGCCCTCCTTGGCGAGGGCCTTGGCGATCGCTAGTCCGATGCCGCTGGTCGAACCGGTGACGATGGCATTGCGGGAAGCAAGGGACATGGCGTGTCTCCGTCCTGAGGATTTCGGGGAGCCTATACTGCGGTGCACAAAAAGCGAATAGGCCATCGGTCGGATTCGCGGGAATCTCAGGGAGAGCCTATATTGGCGGCATGTCACACCAGCATGGCGATCACAAGCATGGGCACGACCATGGGACCTGCGGGCACGACGGGCACCATCACCCGTCGATTCCGCTGACGCCGGCGCGCCAGCGCATCCTCGATGTCCTGTGCACTGCCGGGGCGCCGCTGGGGGCCTATGAGATGATCGACCGGCTGGCGACCTCCACCGGCAAGCGCCTTGCCCCGGTCTCTGTCTATCGGGCACTGGAATTTCTGGTCGACAACGGCTTCGTCCACCGGCTGTCCTCCCGCAATGCCTACCTGGCCTGCTGGCACGGCCATGGGGCGCGCGAGCCGGTTGCCTTCCTGATCTGCGATGCCTGTGGCTCGGTGACCGAGGCCACCTCCCGCCCCATGATCGAAAGCCTTGAGGGGCTGGCGGGCCAGTCAGGCTTTGCCACGCGGTCTCAGGTCATCGAGCTGACGGGCCTCTGCGCGTCCTGCCTTGCTGCAGCGCCCGCTTGATCCCCGGCCGAAACCCGGCCATCTGTTGCAGCTGGATGAGCTGACCCCACTCCCGACGGCATGACCATGACCCAGTCCACCGAGATCGACCGCGCTGCCCCCCTGCCTCGCCACCGTTCGGTGGGGGTCCGGGTTGGAACCGGCAAAGGCGCCGTCACGGTCGGCAGCGATGCGCCGATCGTCGTTCAGTCCATGACCAATACGGACACGGCCGACGTCGCCTCAACGGTGGCCCAGGTCGCGGCGCTCGCCCGCGCCGGCTCCGAGATGGTGCGCATCACGGTGGATCGTGACGAGGCGGCGCGCGCGGTTCCCCATATCAAGGACAGGCTAGACCAGATGGGTGTGCACGTCCCCCTCGTGGGCGACTTCCACTACATCGGCCACAAGCTGCTGGCGGATCATCCCGCCTGCGCTGAGGCGCTGGCCAAATATCGCATCAATCCCGGCAATGTCGGTTTCAAGGACAAGAAGGACCGGCAATTCTCGGCCATTGTCGAACAGGCGATCAAGCACGACAAGGCCGTGCGTATCGGCGCCAACTGGGGCTCGCTCGATCAGGAGCTTCTCACCCGGATGATGGATGAGAATGCGCGGTCCCCCAATCCGGTCGACATGCGCGCTGTCACCCGCGAGGCGCTGGTGTGCTCGGCCATCTGGTCAGCCGAGCGTGCCGAGGAGCTTGGCCTGGCGCGCAATCGCATCATCCTCTCGGCGAAGGTCTCTGCCGTTCAGGATCTGATTGCAGTCTATCGCACGCTGGCACAGCGCTCCGACTATGCGCTGCATCTGGGCCTCACCGAAGCGGGTATGGGCTCGAAGGGGATCGTCGCGTCTTCGGCCGCCATGGGCATCCTGCTGCAGCAGGGCATCGGCGATACGATTCGCGTTTCCCTCACGCCGGAGCCCGGCGGCGATCGCACGCTCGAAGTGCAGGTTGCGCAGGAACTGCTGCAGACCATGGGCTTTCGCACCTTCGTGCCGCTTGTGGCAGCCTGCCCGGGCTGCGGCCGCACGACCTCGACCGTGTTCCAGGAGCTTGCGCAGGAGATCCAGTCCTATATCCGCGACAGCATGCCGGGATGGCGGGCGACCTATCCGGGCGTCGAGGGGCTGAACGTGGCGGTGATGGGCTGCATCGTGAACGGTCCGGGTGAATCGAAACATGCCGACATCGGCATTTCACTTCCGGGCACCGGCGAGGCACCTGCTGCCCCCGTCTTCATCGATGGGCAGAAGGCCATGACGCTGCGCGGCGCAGGGATTGCGGCCGAGTTCAAGACCATCGTGACCGATTATATCGAGAAGCGTTTCGGCGCAGCGCGGGTTTAAAGCGCGGGCGCGCATGCGGGCCACAGGCCCGCGCTCCATCAATCGGCAATCGATTCCTTCAGCACCTTCTTGATCTCGGGGCTGACCGTGTTCATGCGCGCCAGCATGGGCTCGACTTCATCGGCCGTGGCGAGGTCGGGCTTTTCGCGGGTGATGCGCTCGAAGGCCTCGATGAATTCCGCGTCCTTGCCCACATCCTGAATGGCCTTGCGCATGGTCTGCACGGCTTCAGCTGGTGTGCCCTTCGGGAACGCGATGAGGCGTTGCACCTGCGTGCCCAGATGGTTGGTCAGCAGCAGCGCTTCCCATTTCGGACCCGAGGGCTCCTTGCCGAAGGCCTCCTTGTAGAGTTCGTTGAAGGTCGGAACCTTGGCGCCTGCGCTCGCGGGCATGCCGGTCGGCTTGCCATCCTTGCCGATGATCGGGAACTGGAAGAAGGGCATGCCCACGCCGGCGTCGATCACCTGCGGCACGGCCTGTGTCGTGTAGCCAGGCAGGGTGGAGCTGGTGAAGTTCAACTCGTTCTGCAACATGGCCTTGTTGATGGCAGTGGTCGACTGGAATCCGGTGACCATCTGATAGGGCACGCCGAGGATTTCCATCGCAAGTCGCAGACGCGTGTCATGCAATGAGCTGCGTGAATAGCCGCCAAGGAAGACGCTCTTTGCCCTGGCGATATCGGAAGGCTTGGTCATGCCCGGCGCAATATCCTTGCGGCCATAGGCCAGTGCCCAGCTCTTGGTGGCTCCTACGGCCACGAACTCCGCCACATTGACCTTCAGTGCCGGATCCTCGGCGATGGAGGAAATCGGGCCGAAGGTGAAATATCCGAGCGTCAGGCCATCGGCCCTGCTGCCGATGTTGAGGCCAAGCATGTTCATGGCGTTGATGCCGCCGGCTCCCGGCGCATTCTGCACGACCACACTGGGCTCGCCGGGAATATACTTGCGCAGGAATTGCTGGAAGACACGGGCTTCGAGGTCGGAGTTTCCGCCCGCTGCATAGTTGACGAGGAGGTTGAGCGTCTTGTCCTTGTAGAACTGCGCCTGTGCGGGTGCTGCCGCAAGACTGCACGCAAGTGCCGTCCAGATGATGCTCCGACGCATGCTGTTTCCCCCCATGGCGACGCAGTGTTTGATGGCGCGCCTGCTCGGGGTTAGGCTATGCGGGAGGATACTTGCCGGTCAATGGCGATCGGCTGAGGCGGCAGCGCCAGCGCGGCCGTCCCGAGGAGGAATGTCAGCATGAAGGTGGGTTTGTTCGACCATATCGGCCGCGCGGGAAAGCCGATCTCGCAGCTTTTTGATGAGCGGCTGCGGTTCTACGCGGAGGCAGATGAGGCCGGCTTCTACTGCGTTCACATAGCCGAGCACCATTGCTCGCCCGTCAATATGGCGCCTTCGCCCTCAGTCTTTCTCGCTGCGCTTGCGCGCGAAACCAAGCAGATCCACTTCGGGCCGCTCTGCTATCTCCTGACCCTCTATACGCCGCTGCGGCTGATGGAGGAGATCAGCATGCTCGATCATCTGAGCAAGGGCCGCATGGAAGTTGGTGTCGGCCGCGGCGTCTCGCCCTTCGAACTGGGCTATCACAATGTCGATCATTCCAAGTCACGCGACATCTTCATTGATGCCTATCAATGCCTGCGGGCTGGCCTTGAGACGGATGTGCTGGACTACGAAGGCCCCTATTACAAATACAAGGGCGTGCCGATCGAGCTGCATCCCTATCAGAAGGGCGGCCCGGCCTATTGGTATGGCTCATCCAACGTGACGGGCTCCACCTGGGCCGGCGAGCATGGCATGCACTTTACCGCCAATGGGCCGACGGCTTTTGCCAAGGGCAATATCGCCGCCTACAAGGAGGCGCTGGCCAAGCGTGGCGGGCCCGAGCATCCCAAGGCTGAGTTCACGGGTGGCGCTGCCGTCGGCGCCCTGCGGCAGATCTTTGTTGCCGAGACCGATGCCGAGGCGCGCCGGATTGCAGGTCCTGCGTCGCAGACCCATCTTGCCGAGCTCAATCATCTGCGCGCCAAGCACAATATCAACGAGCTCACGAGCCGTCTGAATGTGCCGCGTGCCGCTACGCTCGACGGCATGATCGAGGAGGGGACAGTGATCGTGGGCTCGCCGGATACGGTCTACAAGGCGCTCGCGCAGCAGACGGCCGAGCTCGGCACCAATTACATCCTCGCCTATATGATGTTTGGTGAAATGAGCATTGAGGATTCACTGCGGTCCCTCAATCTCTTCAAGACCGAAGTGATGCCGAAAGTGGAACGCCTCTGAACCGGAGCCTCAGCCGATGACGCCTCAGGAGAACCGCCTTGCCTTGACGAAGGATCTCCTGTCGCGGGCTGCACAGCGTCTTCGCCTGCGCTTTGGGTTCCGCCTTTGGGATGGCAGCGAGATTGAGCCGGTTGACGGTGCGTCCCCGCTGCGCATCGAGATCGCAGATGAGGGCGTGCTTGCGAGCCTTGTGCGCAGGCCCTCGCTCGACACATTCGTGCGCCTGCATGTGGAAGGGCGTCTTGTGTGGACCGGCGGGACGCTTTTCGATCTTGCGGCCTTGCGTCCAGCAGGGAAGGTCGGGCGGCTGTTGCGCAGCATCGGCCTGTGGCGTCTTGCGCGGGCTTTCTGGACGCTCTGGCGCACGCCTCGCTTGCCAAAGATGGCGCAGGGCGTTGGCGATGAGGCTGGCAGGCGGCACGGGGATGCCGCAACCAACAAGGCGAACATCGCCCATCATTATGACGTCTCGAACGACTTCTATAAGCTCTTTCTCGATCCGGAGATGGTCTACACCTGCGCCTATTTCCAGCCCGATTTTCACGATGATCTGGAGCGTGCACAGCGCGACAAACTCGACATGATCTGCCGCAAGTTGCGGCTGCAGCCCGGCGATCGCCTGCTGGATATCGGATGCGGGTGGGGCGCGTTGATCTGCTATGCGGCACAGGCCTATGGAGTCAAAGCCCTGGGCGTGACCCTGTCGGAGGAACAGGCCGAGCTGGCGCGCAAGAAGATTGCAGCGCGCGGGCTTGAGGAACAGGTCGAGGTGCGGCTGGTCGACTACAATGATCTGGAGGCCGGCAGCTTCGACAAGATTGCCTCGATCGGCATGTTCGAGCATGTGGGCATCGACAATCATCCCAAATATTTCCGGGCGGTCTATCGCCTGCTGAAGCCGGGCGGCCTCTATCTTCATCATGCCATCACAAGGCCAGCCCGCGGGACGGACAGGCAGTTCCGCCGCATGCGTTCGGAATATCGTGCGATCGTGCGCTACATCTTTCCGGGTGGCGAGCTCGATCATATCGGCATGTCGGTGGCGAATCTGGAACGGGCCCGCATGGAGGTCCATGACGTCGAGGGCTGGCGCATGCATTACGCCCGCACCACGCGCCTCTGGCACGATGCGCTGCACGCGAGGAGGGTGGAAGCAGACACACTGGTTGGTGCCCAGACGACCCGCATGTGGTTGTTGTATCTGGCCGGCTGCTCGCTTGGCTTCGAACGCGGGGCGCTTCAGCTCTTCCAGACGCTCGCCTCGCGCAGGAGCAAGGGGCATCTTCCGGTTCCGGCCAGCCGTGCGGATCTTTACCGGACGATTTCGGACTGAGCGTCCACGCAGACAACGCGATC
>CAISZN010000183.1 GCA_903889985.1 uncultured Hyphomicrobiales bacterium
GACCTCCCCTCGCTCGTTCATGCTGAGCACAAGATCGGCGATCTGTCGACGCGCCTTGGCAACATCCTTGGGGTTAACCGAGGAATCCCCCGCGAGTTCCTGCTCAACCATGCGCCGGGCACGCGCGCCGAGCGAGGACAGGACAGACTCGGTAATGGTGGGGGATGCACCGCGCAGGGCCATGACGAGATGGTCTGCGGAGACCTTTTCGAAGAGCAGGAGCCGTGCGCGGCTGGGAAGCCGAACGACATCCTCGAAGGAAAACAGCATGCTGCGCAGCGTTTCTGCCGACTGAGGCCGCGATTCGCCAATCTTGGCAAGAATTCCGTCGGCCTGCTCCTTGTCGAGCTTGTTGATGATTTCCGCCAGCCGGGAATGGGCCTTGGTCCCCGACGTATCCTCAGCATTGCCAAGAAGGTCCTCGAGCAGAATCTCCTCAAGGAATCGCACCATGGAATTGTCCACCGTGCGGATCGTCAACATGCGGCGGCTGAGTTCATAGCGCAGTCCGGCCTCAAGCTGCGCAAGCACCCGGGCCGCGCATGACGTATCGACACGACTGAGAATCATCGCGCCGATCTGAGGATTCTCACGCTCGAGGAACGTTGCGAAGACATTATCGGGAACAGTCGACAGGCGCTCCCAGACCGACTTGCGCGAACCGCCCAGAACATCCGACATGATGTCGGATACCTGGTCAGGCGGCAGTGCAGAATTCAGAAGCTGCTCGGCCCCTCCGGCATCACCGATCAGGTCGGCGCCTTGGGTGAACCGGCCCTCGAACTCATCGACCAGGCCGTCAACTTCGGTAATCGGAAACGAGCCGAGTTCAGCAGCACAACGGGTGATCTCTCGCAACTCCGTTTGATCGAAGTGCTTCAGAATCTTGGAAGCCATCCCCCGCTCCATCGCGAGCAGCAGCACGGCAACCTTGCTGGCGCCGTTCATGCGTCGCATTGGCGGATCGATTGTAACGATCGTGTCCATTCAGCTCAGCCCTGAGGAATCTCACCACCCCCGGTGACGATCTCTGTCAACGAGACGCCGAAGCGGGAGCTCTGTTCATCAACAATGACAACCTCGCCCTTTGCGACAAGGCGACCATTGACAACCACTTCAACAGGCTCCCCCACCCGATGATCGAGAGCGACCACCGCGCCGGGACCAAGCTTGAGTAGGCTGGACACCGGCATGGTCACTGACCCGAGTACAACATCCACAGTGACCGGGATGCGCATGATATGTTCGAAACGGCTCATGGAGCCGCTATCGGCAGGGGCAGCCGCCGTTCGGGTGAGCGCGTCGATCTCGTCAAAATCAGAAACGTCAGGGCCTTGCATCGTCATGTCCCTTCACGATTCCCAGCAGCGATTCTTTTACCATGTATTCTCAAGACCTTCTGCAACGTTTGCGTGCAGCTCACCGAATTCACTGGCGATCTCTTCAATCGCGGTTTCCTGATGGCTAACGGCGCTTTCGATTCTGACACTATAGTGTCCATCGGCCTGTCCCAGTTCACAGTTGAACATCTGCTCATCGGCTGATCGGAGCAGAACCCGGCCTGCTATCGGCGACTTGAACTCGATGAGTTTGCCAACTTCGAATTCAACAATATCGCCGAGTGTAAATCCTTTTTCACGCAGGATGGCGTTCAGCGCGATCGGTGCGCTCTGCAGCTCGGCTTCCAGTTTCATGCGCCAGGCCGTGTCGGAGCCGGTGCTTGAGGTTTCAGGCTCCCGCGTCAGCAGGTGACGGATTCCAAGGAGCACGATCTGAGGGATTGCGACAATGAAGTACCCAATAGGCTCGCGATGGTCGATGCGCAGTTGCACGACGCCTGCTGCCTGACCACGCTTGAGGACATTTTCAATATCCTCCGCCTCTTCAATGATCTTGACCTCAAGCTGTTGCTCAAAAAGCGATTTCAGGCTGCCACGGACACACTCGCCGAGCTTCTTCATCATGGTGCCGGCAAAACGTTTCTCGGTCTTGCTGACGGGACGCAAGGCTGCCTCGGCGCCAGTGGAGCCATCGCCCCCAAACACCAGATCAAGGCAGGAAAGGATCAGCGGACGGCTAGCATGGGCGAGGATGGGATAGTCCCATCCGGGCGCCTTCAGCAAGGCGATGGTACCGCCCTCCCCCAGGGCAGGTCGGATATCGGTCATGGACTCGATGCCCATGTGCTCGATCGTGATGACGCAAGGCGCTCCCGACAGTTCGCGCAGCTTGCCGGAAATATCGCGGGCCACCTGCTCAAAGATGGTCTTGAGCACGGGCAAACGCTCAAGCGTGAAGCCTGGCGTGGCCAGGGGATGCCGGGGCGCTGTCCTGGTCTCAAAGCTCATGGCGTCTATGCCGCCTCTTTAAGCGCTCCGCTGCCCCCGGAAACGGCCTCGTTCTCGACCTCGTCGATAGACGGACGGTCGTACGCTGAGATGGTCTTTCGACCATGCTCAATGGCGATCTGGGGCATGGCGCCGTTCATAAAGGCCAAAAGCGACTGCTTCACGACCACGAAGATGCGGGACTGTTTCGAGCGGGCTGTCTTCACCTTGTTGGCGAGCGGGCCCATGACGCCATAGGCCACGAAAATACCGGCAAAGGTTCCCACCAGGGCCGCACCGATGAGCTCACCCAGAACTTCCGGTGACTGATCGAGAGCGCCCATCGCCTTCACGACACCGAGCACGGCGGCCACGATGCCAAGCGCCGGCATGCCGTCACCGGCGGCGGTCAGGGCATGATAGGGCTTCAGCTTGTCATAGCTGATCGTATTCAGCTCCTCATCCATGAGCGCCTCGATCTCATGGGTTCGAGCATTGCCGATAATGATGAGTCGCATGTAGTCGCAGATGAAGGTCGTCAGCTGCTTGTTTGCCAGGACCTTGGGGTAGGCCTGAAACAGTGGGCTGTTCTCCGGGCCTTCCACGTGACCTTCAATCTCGTTGCGGCCCTTTGCGCGCAATTCGCGCATCAGGGAATGCAGGAGACCGAGAACATCCAGAAAGTCACGGGATTTCGGGCCTTTCTCAAGAATGCCCTCGATGACGGCCTTACCCGTGTCCTTGATGACCTTGAACGGATTGGCGATGATATAAATACCCAGCGCCGAACCGAAAATAACAATGAACTCAAATGGCTGCCAGATAACGGCCACATGGCCGCCCATGGCGGCGAAGCCACCGAGCATACAACCGAGCGTGACGACCAGACCAATTGCGAATCCCAAAGTCACACCATCTATTCTTAGAGGCCAGCCGCAACATCCCCTGCAGCGCTTGTGCGAGGCTTGTAGCCCGAGGCATCCAGCCTCGCACAAGCGCTCTCTATAGATAATGCTGTTTGACCAGACCGTGCCGGATGGCAAGGTCGAGCAGTCCTGGAGGTTTCTCGTGCAGACCGGGATCTATGTGGGCGTTTCAGCGCAGCTCGCCCTGCGGCAGCGCATGGATACCCTGGCCAACAATATGGCCAACGTGAACACGCCCGGATTTCGTGCAGAAGAAGCCAAGTTCGAGACCTATCTGGCGGGTAACCAGACGAGCGAAACAGCTTTTGGCATCAGCGGCGGCACCTATCTGTCGACGCGCTCTGGAGCCATGCTGAAGACGGACAATCCGCTTGACGTCGCGACATCCGGCGACGCCTGGTTCGGGATCAAGACATCAGATGGTGGAACCGCCTACACGAAGGATGGCCGCCTGCAGATGACGGCGACCGGAATCCTGCAGACGATCACGGGAAACCAGATCCTTGATGCTGGCGGTGCCCCCATAGCGCTTGACCCGGCCGGCGGACCACCGACGATTTCAAAGGACGGCATGATCACTCAGGCCGGTCGGCAGGTTGGCGCGCTCGGCCTGTTTTCCTTCCCTCAGGCAGCCAAGCTTGCACGCGGCGAAAATGCCTCCGTCGTCCCTGATCTGCCTGCCAATCCCGTTCTTGAATTTACGAGGGTTGGCGTTCACCAGGGTTTCATCGAGAACTCCAATGTGAACGGGGTCACCGAGATGATGAACCTGATCCGGATCCAGCGCGAATTCGAGACTGTGACCTCATCTCTGGATAATACAGAGACGTCCCTGACTGACGCGATCAAGGCGCTTGGCACCACAGGTTGATCAGCTGGCTGATGTTATTGCGGAGAACGCCCGTTGCTGCATGACCTTGAAACGCTTGCAAGGTCAGTCTCAGATCTGGCGCGGCACCCGCTTGTCTCAGTGAGCGGTAGCGTGACCGGAGTTGCGCCCGGTATCGTGAGCATCGCAGGCCTGTCTCCCTTTGCCCGCCTTGGCGATCGGGTTTGTTTCGACCAACGCGATTCGCAAATCTGGGGTGAGGTCGTTCATATCGACAGCACCCGCATCCTGGTGGCACCTGTCGACGAACAGCCCGTCATCGGAATCGGATCGAAAGCCATTCTTTCGGGTCCGCTCACACTTTCGCCCTCACTTGCATGGCGTGGGCGCGTGATCAGCGGAACCGGCCAGCCCATGGACGGAGCAGGTGCCCTGCCCCCCGGCCCGGACACCATTTCACTCAATGCATCTCCTCCGCCGGCCCTGACTCGTGGACGGGTCAATGTTCCCGTGCGCACCGGCGTGCGTGCGGTAGATCTCTTCATGCCGCTCTGCAGGGGGCAGCGTATTGGCGTGTTCGCTGGGTCCGGCGTTGGAAAGTCCACGTTGCTGGGGATGCTGGCCCAAGCCGACGGTTTCGACACGGTTGTCATTGGACTGATTGGCGAGCGAGGCCGTGAGGTTCGCGAGTTTCTGGAAGATGTTCTTGGATCTCGCAGAGATTCGACGATTGCCGTCGTCTCGACCGGAGATGAAAGCCCGGTCAAGCGCTGCATGGCAGCGCGAACGGCGCTCAGCATTTCGGAATGGCTGCGTGACCAGGGGCAATCCGTTCTTCTGATTCTGGATTCAGTCACCCGTTTCGCACACGCCGCGCGCGAGGTCTCGCTGAAAGCTGGCGAACCGCCCGTCTCTCGCGGCTACACGCCAAGTGTCTTCAGCGAGATCCCGCGACTGCTTGAACGGGCAGGACCAGGCGACAAGCGTGACGGCTCGATTACGGCTGTTGTTTCCGTTCTGGTCGATGGAGACGATCACAATGATCCGATCGCCGACTGCATCCGCGGAATCGTGGACGGCCACATTGTCCTTGACCGCGCCATCGCAGATCGAGGGCAATTCCCGGCCATCAACTTGCAGACATCTATTTCCAGGCTTGCCCAGCATGTCTGGACGCCGGAACAAGGCAAGCTTGTCCTGCAGTTGAAAGGCATGATCGCGCGCTTTGAGGACTCACGGGATCTGCGGTCTCTCGGCGGCTACCAGCGGGGTTCCGACGCTGATCTCGATCAGGCGGTTGACCTTGTTCCCAAGGTCTACCGAGCCCTTGTTCAAGGACCGACAGATCAACAGAGCACCGATCCGTTCCGTGAACTGGCCAACGCCCTGCAACCTGGCTGACCGGCGCAAGCCTCAGATCAGAAACGGGCGGAATACTGCATCAGTCATCTTCTTTTTATCGACTGATTCGCATGCGACATCTGTTTTCAGAGCAATTGGTCGAGGCCCTGGATCGGGTCGAGGCCAGTCCTGCCTTGTTGCGGCTCAAGATGATTGAGCTGCGCAACACCCTGGAGGAATGCCAGGAGGTTGAGGTGCGAGCCGAGGGCAAGCTGATTCTCGACGCTCTTCGGCGCAAGATTCTGAAGCAGCCGAATTTCAGCCTGGCTGATATCGCTGCAAAGCTCAAAACCTACGACGAAGCGCGCGGAGATCTCGATGGTCTCGAGATTGCCGAGGAACGTCGCTATCTGAAATCGATGCTCCAGGGCCAGGGCGACAACGAGTAGGAGCCGCGCAGGTGCTGGACCCGAACATCAAGCTTGCCCGTCAGCCCGGATTCAGCGCTTTCATCCGTGAGCTCGCAGAAGAGCCCCTCAATGAGGTCAATGCGAAACTTGGCACGCGCCGGGACGCAGATGCCAGCGATATGCGCCGGTCAACTGAGCCTGCGCCACATAAATTCATACCAGCCTTGCTTCCCTTGCCAATCGGCAGCGGTTCACAGCCCTCTGTAACGGATCGCCGACTTCGCATGCTCGCCGACACCCGAAACGCCTTTACAGCTTTCGAGATGGAAGCTGACGATTCGTCTGAAAGGCCAATTCGGTCGGATGGACCTCTGACGCACAACAGCAAGGACAATGCACCCCAGGCACATGGGCCAGAGGGCATGGATGCTGCTGCTCCACAGCAACCGATTTTTCGCAGCCCCGCCCAGCCGAAGGAGACAATCCCGGAGAACATTGTCGATCCGGAATTGCAAAGTGTCCTCTTGAGCCTTGCAAAGGCTTCGCCGATGCCCGCGGCGGCGCAGGTCAGCACGGCGCGCACGGTTGTGGTCTCGATTGTTGCGACCTTGCTCGTCATGGCGGCGGCCTGGGCTGCTGTCCGCCTTCTTTAATCATCAAGGAGCCTCACCCATGGCATCCTGGTTTGCCCGCATGACAAAGAACACAGAGTGGAAGGTGGCCTCCCTCTGCACGGTCTGTGCAATAGCTTCCGCGATCTTCGCCTCGGAGATGATTTCGCACTCAGATGAGGCACCTGGAATAACGATCTCCGAAAATTTCAAGCTTTTCGCCAGACCATCCACGACGCGTCGTGAGCCCTTCATGAAGTTCGTGCCCCCGGCAGCCGAAGTTGCAAGCGCGCCGATCGAAGTAGACACGACGCCGATTGGATCGATCTCGCCCGTACCGGCACGCCCGCAGAAACCCTCCACCCCTCCACCTCAAGCCAAGGAACTGGGGGAATTCTCCATCCGGGGAGCCTTCGATGGCAAGATCCTCGTGCAGGGGCCAAGCGGCTTCGAGCTTGTTGGGCCTGGCGACAAGCTGACGGATGCCGGACCTGTCCTTGCGGTCAAATATGACCGCGGTCGGTGGATTGTGATTACCGAGGCCGGCAGCATCACATCAAACGCCCAGAACTGAAGCCCGGGGTCCCACAAGGTCGCACTTTCATGACAGTGGCCAGCTTCGAACAAGGTCAACCTCATTAAGCTTGAGGGAGCCGATATTGCAGGGACGATTCGGCGCGAGTCGTCCCGCGATGAAAGGAAGCCGATATGGCCAGCTTGCTAACAAACGTCGCCGCGCTGAACGTGCTGCATAATCTCGCAACCACTCAGCGGGATCTGCAAGATACGCAACAGCAGGTCTCGTCTGGCCTGAAAGTCGGCAACGCATCGCAGAATGCAGCATATTGGTCCATTGCCACCACGATGAAGTCGGACAACGCCTCGTTGTCCGCCGTCAAGGATGGGTTGGCGCTTGGCTCCGCAACAATCGACGTCGTAAATTCCGCACTGACCTCGGCGGTCGATGTCGTCAATCAGATCAAGGCCAAGCTGGTGACAGCCTCCGAGCCTGGTGTCGATCGCTCGAAGATCCAGACAGAAATCACGTCTTTGCAGCAACAGCTGAAAAGTATCGGTGATTCCGCTGTCTTTTCCGGCCAGAACTGGCTTTCAGTGGATTCGAGTGTCCTGGGCTATAACGCGCAGAAGAGCATCATCGCTTCGTTCTCGCGTGATAATTCAGGGGTCGTCCAGATTGGAACGATCGACATCGATACCACGAACATCCGACTTTACGATGCAAACGGTGGTCAGGGCCTCATCGACAAGACGCGGACTTCCGGCGCAACGTCCCAGGCCTTGTCGACCATGGATATCTCGGCGCTGACGGATTCCACTGCGGATCGCCAGACGCTATCCGATTATCTGAAGATCACGGATTCCGTGCTAAGCGACATCACCGCTGCCACCAGCAGCATTGGTGCCTACAAGACCCGGGTATCCTCACAATCGACATTCGTATCGAGCCTGATGGATTCGATCACGACGGGCGTCGGTTCGCTGGTCGACGCGGATATGAATCAGGAATCAGCAAAACTTCAGGCATTGCAGGTCCAGCAGCAGCTTGGCGTGCAGTCACTGTCGATTGCCAACCAGAACGTTCAGCTCATCCTGAAGCTGTTCGGCGGCGGCTAAGCGATTCAACTGATTCATGAAGTTTGATTCAGTGATTGACCGCGGTCAGATCGCTCACCCAAAGTGATTGATCTTCAACCTCGTTCCATGGTTTGACTAAGTTATCGGGCTGATTCGCGGGGGACGTAATGCTGGCCTTAATCGACGAACGGGATCTGGTGCTGAGTGCCTATGAGTCCAGCTTCGGCGAAATTGGGGTCGCAGCAGCAAGGTTCCGGCCCGAAGAGTTCGGCCACTGGATGCGCTCCGCTCCTTCATCCGACATCGACTCTGTTGAGGCATTCCTCCTGGGGAACTGCACTGTCAGCAAGAGCCTTTCAAAACAGATTCGCGAAAAATCCAATGCACCGGTGATTGCACTGGGTGAGTCACAAACCGTCGATCAGATGCTGGAACTCTTTGCGGCCGGGGTCGATGATTTTGTTCGCAAGCCGATTCACGTGCGTGAAATCCTCGCGAGAATTGGCGCCATCCGGCGCCGCTCGGAAGGCTCAGGTGTTCAACCGTGCTTTGGCCGTCTGCAGGTCTATTTCGACGGACGTTCTCCGGAGGTGGATAACAAGGCACTGCTGCTGCCGTGCCGCGAGCGCCGGATTCTCGAATACCTCGTTTGCAACAGCGGCAAGCGCGTCACGAAGACCCAGATCTTCAATGCCATCTACGGACTCTTCGACGAAAACGTCGATGAAACCATCGTCGAGAGCCACATCAGCAAGCTACGCAAGAAATTGCGGCATGCCCTAGGCTATGATCCGATCGAGTCGAAACGCTATCTCGGATACAGGTTTGGCAACGAGGAGTAAGGACTCCAGACTGCAAATCAAGCCGGCTTAGAGCCGGCTTTTTTTATGCGCGAATGTGACTGAATCCAGCTGAACGAATGGCTCGGCCATGGCCGGATTGCGGTTGAATTTTTCCACACGCCAGCCACACGCAAGCTTGCAGCCAAAATCAGTCAAATGAGTCTGTCTGAATCTAATTCCCTCCGAAGGGATTCCTAACTGAATCTATAAATATTTCTTCAGACTCTATTAAGACTCTAACTGAAGTAGAGAGCTTAATTTCAAGCAGCCCAATATAGCAATTTAACGCTCCTTTATTTTGCCACCTGTCACCGGCGAGGCAACAAGCCCGCACGAGACTCTAATGGTTAACAATAATACTTCCATCAGACTCTGTCGTTCACAAATATATCGGTAAAAAAATAGAGATTTTCTCGAGAAGAGGCTTGATCCAAGTCGTCATTAAGCTTTGCGTTTGTTGACAGAAGCTGGAGCTAAGGGTGTAACGTTATGGTTAATCAGCGGCGGTGATTCGGGAGACTTTGGATGCTTCTAGCGGTTGGGAGCGATACTAGCTCTGTCCTGTTGCACAGTAAGGCCATCGAGAAGACGGGCATCGAGGTCGTCTTCATCAGTGAGCCGGACCTGAAGGCATGGCTGGCTGATGACCCTCGCGTCCAGGCCCTTTCCGGGATCCTGATTGCGGCAATGTGCTGTCAGCGGGTCACGCCCTCTTTCATCGCGCGCTTCACCAAGGCGCCTCTGATTGCGATCCTCGAGGCCCAGTCCCTTGAGACGACACTGTCGCTCTTTGCGGCGGGCGTTGACGATGTCATTCGCGGTCCGGTTTCTCCGCGCGAAATTCTCGCGCGCATTGAAGTCGTGCGCCGGAGAGAGCGGGTCACGAGCCGGCCCGTGTCGCGCGGTGCCATCCGTGTCTTCGTCGATGGACGTGACCCCGAGCTGAACGGCGCCTCAATCAACCTGCCTCGCCGCGAGCGGATGATCCTGGAATATCTGGCAAGCCAGACCGGCCGCTACGTCACCAAATCCCAGCTGTTTCGCGCGGCCTACGGCATGTTCGAGAATGAGGTCTCCGAGAATACGGTCGAGAGCCACGTGAGCAAGCTTCGCAAGAAGCTGAAGGAGCGGCTTGGCTTTGATCCCATCGACTCGCGCCGCCATGAGGGGTACTGCCTCTCGGACACGGCAACGCCCGGTCGCGAGGTCGTTGCACCACTATATGCCGAGTTAACTGCCTGAGAGCCGTCCAGGTTCCATCAGACACCGGCCAACTGGCCGGTGTTTTCGTTTTGACGGCAAGTGATGAATACAGGTCCGCTCCAGCGTGAGCCGCCACACTCCCATCACAGGACTTTTTGAGAAGGCGCCCCGGAATGTCGAACGACGTGCTCGCAACACTTCAGAACTTGAAGTCGCATTTCCTGCTGCAGCTTTCGGAAATGCCTGAATACCGGGCCATGAAGGCACTCGAAAAGACGATTGCCGAGGTCACGGACATTCTCAGCCAGCAACAGCCCTCAGCACCGGTCGAATCTTTTCCGCAGCCGGTGCAGCAGCCTGTCCAGCAGCAGCGCCGGCCTGTGCAGGCTGAGAGTGAGCCAATGGACTATCGGGCCGCAGAGGCCGCGATTGCAGGCGTCATACCTGCCCGCACAGCTTCACCCACTGCCCTGCGGATCCCCACAATGCCGATGACGCGTCGCTTCTAAGTGGTACCCGGCATCAGAAGTTCACGACTAGAAGAAGTCGCAATCCCCGTCGCTTTCTGAATTCTTCGGCAAGGTCGACGATGTCGCCAGCCTGGCTGCCAGGTCGGCCAGCCGAACAATCTTGGAGGCGGCAGCAGGATTAAGCCTCCAGTCTGCAGGAGCGTCCTTCGCCAGGGCGACAAGGAAGTCCCCAAGGCCCGCGACAACCTGCGCAGAGTGGTCGACGCTCTGCATGGCCTTGAGATATTCCGGATCCTGGCGTGCGAGGTCCCAGGTCAGCTCGCCGACAACTGCCTGCATATTGTCGATTGAACTGGCAATCTGATCGAGTTCATCGCGCACGCGCGACAGGACGTCCGCAATGGACTCCCCATGCTCGTTATAAGCACTCAGGTTACGTGCGGCAGCGCTCGACATCTGACTCATCTCAAAAGAACTCCACAACACCCATCTGTGGCGCACGAACCGGCGGCGGCTTGGGCGGCTCGACCTGCTTCGGCTGTCCAGCCATGAAAATCTGGCGGGCCCGACCGGAAACAGGCCAGAATTCGACCCGACGGCCACGGTTTCCACCCAGGCTGCCACCAATGTAATTGATACCTTCAGTCTTCAGGAAGCGCTCGGCAAAGCCTGCATTCATGCCACCGATATCGATGAGCCCCTCGATCATCTGCGCACCGCCGAACAGCTTCGCCTCAAGGCGTTCACGCCGGGCTCCACGTTTCAGAAGGTCATTCAGCAGCAGCTCCATCAGGTGAACGCCATAGCGCTCCGCCTGCATGACACGCTCGCGCTCCTGCTCTCCTGGCAGAAGAAAATGGTTCATGCCGCCGACACGGGCAACAGGATCGCGGACACAGGCAGCAACACACGATCCAAGGATCGTGGAAAGCACGACATTA
>CAISZN010000184.1 GCA_903889985.1 uncultured Hyphomicrobiales bacterium
ACATCCTGACAGGGATGCGTATCAGCCTTGGTATTGCGCTGATCGTTGCGGTGGTGGCCGAGATGATCACCGGCAACAGCGGCATCGGCTATTTCATCCTCGACATGCAGCGCATCTTCCGTGTGCCGGAAATGTTTGCTGGCATCTTCACCCTGGGCCTGCTCGGCTTCTTCATCAATTTCGCCTTCCTGAAGATCGAGGGGCATTTCCTGCGCTGGAGAGGCACCAGTGTTGAAACCTGAGAAGGGCGCGGTCTGCGTGACCGGGGCCGCAGGCGGCATCGGCCTTGCCGTCGTGCAGCGCCTGCTGGCTGAGGGCTATGGCGTCAGTGCCTGGGATCTGGCGCCAGGACCGCTTGCAGAGATCGGTGATCCCAATTTCATTTTCGAGACCATCGATGTCCGCGATCTTGCGGCCATGCAGTTGGCCGCGCAGAGGGCGTCTGAAAAATTCGGCGTCGTGCACGGACTGGTTTCGCTTGCGGCCATCTTCCGCCGGCAGGCTCTGGCCGAGATCGATGACGAGACCTGGGACCTGCATTTCGCCATCAACCTGAAAGGCAGCCTCTTTGCAGCTCAATCAGTTCTGCCGATGATGCGCGCGCGCAGGGCGGGCAGCATTGTCCTGTTTTCGAGCACACAGGCGCGCACGGGCGGAGCTCTGAACGCAGCCTATGCGGCAACCAAGGGCGGCATCCTCGGCCTCATGCGATCCATGGCGCTGGATGTGGCGCGCGACAACATCCGGGTGAATTCAGTTTCGCCGGCCATCGCCGATACGGCCATGCCGCGCATGGCGATGAACGAGGCGGTGCTGGAACAACGCGCCGCTGCCAATCCGCTGAAGCGCATCGGCACGCCAGACGACATGGCGGAAGCGGTGATCTTCCTGCTCGATCCGCAAAACAGTTTCATGACCGGCCAGGACCTGCGCGTCACCGGCGGCGCAGCCCTGTTCTGAGGTATTGCCATGCATGCCATCGTCACCGGAGGAGCGAGCGGGATCGGCAGGGCCTCGGCGCTGCGACTGGGTCAGCGACTCAAGATCACGATTGCCGATCGTGATCTTGCCGGAGCACAGAAGACCGCTGAGGACATCTGCGCCAGTGGTGGTAGCGCCAGTGCGGTCGAGGTGGATGTCTCCCATCGTGCCAGTGTGGCGGCCATGGTCGCAAGCGCGCGGAAGGCCAATGGCCCGGTGACCGCGCTCTTTGCAAATGCGGGCATCAATCGCCGCGCGCCCGTGGACCTGATCCGCGAGGAGGATTGGGACCTGATGATGGCGACCCATGTGAAGGGCGTCATGCTCTGCTGTCAGGCCGTGCTGCCGGACATGGTGGCTGGTGGAGGCGGGGCCATCGTCAATACCTCCTCCGACTTTGCCATCATGGGGGTGGCGGGCAATGCCACCTATACCAGCGCCAAGACCGCGATCTATTCCTTCACCAAATCAATTGCGCTGGAGCTTGCGCCACACAAGATCCGCGTCAATGCCATCGGCCCCGGCCCCATCGACACTCCCCTGCTGGCATCGGGCCGCAGTTCCGGGCAACATGCCGAACTGAAAGAAAAGTTCGCCCGCCTGCTGCCGCTCGGCCGCATGGGCACGCCGGAAGAAGTCGCCGTGGTAGTGGACTTCCTGCTGAGCGAAAAGGCCTCCTACATCACAGGGCAGCTGGTTCATCCCAACGGCGGACAGCTCATGTGGTGAGAACTGGCCCGCTCCTTGTAGGTGGTGTTGAGACAGGTTCATCGACAAGGAGTGCGGCTTATGATGCGCAAATCCCTTCTGGCCAGCCTGATTGCGGCGAGCGTCGGATTCAGCCTGCCAGCCGGTGCCGCTGAAAAACTGCGCGCCGGAATGATCAAGATGGCGGCCATGACCAACCTTTGGGTCGCCAAGCAGGAAGGCATCTTCGCGAAAAACGGACTCGATGTGGAATTCGTCGAGTTTCGCAATGGCAACGAGGCCATCGCCGCCCATCGCGGCGGGGCGGTGGACATCATCCTCGCCATTCCCGGCACCGCCATGGCGGCGAGCGAACGCGGCTTCGACCTGATGCTGCTCATGCAGAACGAGACAGCAAAGACCCAGGGACCCGATGCCGGCGCCATTCAGGTGCTGGCAGACTCGCCCTTCCGGAAGCTCTCCGACCTCAATGGCAAGCGCATCGCGGTCTCGGGACTGCATAGCCAGATGACCGTCTCGGTGCAGATGGCCCTGCAGAAGGGCGGGGTCGATGTGTCGAAGGTGCAGTTCGTCGAAATTCCCTTCCCCTCCATGGGCGATGTGCTCAGGTCGAAACAGGTCGATGCCATCGCCGTGCTTGACCCCTGGGTGACCCAGCTCACCACCACCGGAGTTTCGCGCAATCTGGGCTGGGCCTATGTGGACGCGCTGCCCGAGCAGCCGCTCGGCGCCTGGTGGGCAAGGGCGGCCTATGTTCAGAAGAACCCGGATGTCACGAAGCGCTTCGTCGCCTCCCTGCAGGAGGCCATCGACTTTCTCAACGCCGATGAGCCCCGCGCCCGCCGGCAGGTGGCTGCCTTCACCGGGCTCGACCCCGTGCTGATCGAGAAGATGCCGCTGATCAAATGGGAAACCAGGATCAAGGCCGAACGCTGGCAGGCCACCATCGACATGATGCGCAACAGCGGCGAACTTACCCAGGCCCACAAGGCGGACGAGTATTTCTCGGACGTGACGAAAGCCTATGTGGTGAACTGACCGCCCTGAGCCTAATAAGGGCAAGAGCGCCTGTTTCAGGCGCTCTTTTTTCTTGCATTTTGTTCTTCTTTTGTTCTAAATCTGTTGAAGGCCTCAGGCTGATTTTTTCAGATCCTTTTTCATCGCTACGTTTTCGAGGAGTGCCATGTCAGATGAGCTCCGTTTCGCATCCGGAATGCCGAACCCATCCACCACGCAAGCCCTCCCCGAAGGCCGAGGCCAGCCTTTGCGGGCGCCGCGCCAGGGCGCCCGTCACGGGGCTGAACGCGAGCAGGCTGCGCGGCCCGGGTCACCTTCAACCAGGCCGCGCAAATCAGGTTTCACCGGTGGCGGGTCACAGTGTCGATGAGCGCGGGCTTGCCCGACTTCACGACTTCCAGCGCCCGCAGCAGGGCAGGGCGCACATCCTTCGGATCCTCGATGGGGCCTTCACCATAGACGCCCATGGAGCGGGCCAGCGCGCCGAAATCCGGTTCGGGGCCGAAGAGGTCCATGCCGATATGGGCCTTCTTCTCGTCGGTGCCGCGCAGGCGCGCCATGCGGATCTGGTGTTCCCAGTCGTTGTAATAGGCGCGGTTATTGTACATGACGATGAGCATCGGCACTTCGTATTTTGCCGCGACCCAGAGTGCGCCCGCATCAAACATCAGGTCGCCATCAGGCTGGATGTCGACCACGATGCGCTTCTGCTTCTTGTGGGCCAGCGCCACGCCAATCGACATGCCGATCTGGGTGGAGGTGCCAAGTTCAATGCCGGGGTGGCGATAGGGCTTCTCGAAGTCCCACAGCTTGCGAACCTGATGCTTCATCGTATTGGCGGTGAGCACCCAGTCCTCGTCCTTGATGACGTCCCAGATCTCCAGCGCGAGGCGCGCGGTTGTCATGGGGGCGGCATCCCAGTCCTTCTTCGCGTCCTCCTGCCACTTGGCCCAGGTCGCGTCATGGCGCTTGCCGATCTGGACCTTGCGGGCCGCGATCTTCGCGGCAAGCTCAGGGTTGCCGGCGATGCGCTTTTCGCAGGCCTCGATGAGGGCTGGAATGCCAAGGGAGGTATCGCCGAGCGCGCGCACGGAGCAGGGCTGCATGCGGCAATAGTCCATGGCCCATTTCGAGATGTTGACCTCGGCAAAGCCCATCTCGAGCCATTCAGCGGTTTCGCTCACCACGGGCTTGATCTCGCGGGTGGTGCTGTTGAGCTCGTAGGTGGCCTTCTCGAAATCCTTGACGTCGAGGCCGAGCACAACGTCGACGCCGCGCATGGCCTCCTTGTCCATGCTGACCGAGAGCGGGTGCCTGTTGGGGAAGTTCAGCGCGTTGCAGATGTCCCAGACGCCAGCGCCGACGGTCTCGGCGAGCTTCACCATGTTCTCGAATCCGCCTTCGCGGCGCCCGACATATTCGGGCAGCAGCAGGGGCTTGTCGGCCGCCAGCAGCTTGTCGGCAATCTGCTCGATGGCGCGCGGATCAGGCATCATTGGAGAGGGTGTTGCGACCGCATGGGCCGGTGGAAGCGGAATCTCTCTCGTCAGCTTCGCTTCCTGCAGGGCCGCGTCATAGCACATGTAGACCGGGCCCTGGGGCTGGGTCGTCATGATCGAATAGGCGCGGGCGAAGCTCTCGGGGACGCCATCGATGGAGGTGGGCTGGTAGTCCCACTTCACATAGTCGCGGATGGCATTGCCCTGCACGAGGGCGGTGTGGGTCCAATCGATGTGGGGCCGGCGCTTGCCCTCGTCCATGGGGCCGGTGGCACCCATGATGAAGACCGGCACGCGGTCGAGATAGGCGTAGTAGATCGCCATGGTCGCATGCAGCATGCCGACCAGATTGTGCAGGATGACCGCCATGGGCTTGCCGCTCGCCTTGGCATAGCCATGGGCGATCTGCACCGCGATTTCCTCGTGGTTGCACAGCATCATCGGCGGGTCGTTCTGGCCGTAGTTGACCAGCGAGTCATGCAGGCCACGGAAGCTCGCCCCCGGATTGAGGGTGATATACTCGAAGCCATAGCGCTGGATCAGGTCGACGATGATGTCGGACTGCCAGCCGCGCAGCTTGTCATCGGTTCGGCTCATGGGGGCGTTCCTCATTTTGGATGGCACATCGGCGCTGTTGAAGCAGCGCGCCATGCGCGAGACTCTGTCACCCCATTTCAGCATGGCTCTGGCCGTCTTGGCCACCTCTTGCTTGGCGGTCATGACATCTTCAGCCGAGACATGGTGCGCCATCGCGTGGTTGCCGGGATTTCGACAGCCCAGCCGGTCAGCCAGTTCGATTGGGCCGGGATCAGGTCAGTGCATGTGGTCGTGAGCCATGGGCTCGGGCGCCTTCGAAGCCGCAATGCTCCCGACCGTGAAGGTGACCTCCACAGGGCCGGCCTTCTCGAACTGCAGGGTTGCCTTGAAGGTATCCCCTTCCTTGAGCCCCTGCTTCAGCCCCATGAACATCACGTGGAAGCCGCCCGGCTTGAGGTCTACCGAGCTCTTGGCTGGAACGGGGAGGCCACCGGCCACCTGCCGCATGGTCATCACGCCATTCGCCATGGCCATTTCGTGGACCTCGGCCTTGGCCGCCAGGTCGGTTGCCACGCCAATCAGCCTGTCCGGGGTGCCGCTCCCGTTGCTGACCGAGAAATAGCCACCCGCAACCGGCGCACTTCCCGGGGTGGCGCGCGACCAGGGCTGGCTGATGGTCAGGTCGCCGACGGTGGTCGTGCTGCTGGACTGGGCACAAACCTCGAGCGACGACAGCACAGAGGCCAATGCCAAGCTGATCAAAACGGCTGCAAAGGACCCACGGAAGCCAAATCGCATGGATTTTATCCTTTTGAAAAAACGTGCTTTTTCAGAGCGAGACTGCGTCGGAGGGTTCTTCTTTCACTCCCCGTCAGGCCGGCGGGTGGCGGCGCGACCAATCAGGCGCGAGAGCTGGCGCGTCGAGGGGATCCGGCGCCGGTCATCGGCTATGGAGAGTTCATAGCGGGCCATATTGCGGATGATGGTCATGAGCGTGGTGCGGGCAGCGGCGACATCTTCGGGCGAGAGGCCTTCAAGCGCCATGACATTGATCTCTTCAGCCATGGGCACCAGCTTGCCTTCCAGCGCGCGACCTTCCTCCGTCAGGAACACGTAGATGTTCTTGCGGTTTTCCGGTTTGCGCCGACGGGTCACATAACCGAGCTTCTCCATGGCCTGGAGAGCCGAGAAGGTCGTGGGCTCCATGACACCGGCGAGATCGCTGAGTTCTCGCTGGGTCAGGCCGTCGCGCTTCCACAGGATGCGCAGGAAAGTCCAGTGGCCCGAAGCGATGCCATGTTCATTGAGGCGCATCTGCAAAACACGGCTCAGTCCACGCCTGGCATCGCGCACCAGATGGGCCAGTCGATCATCAGGCAGGGCCTCGTGCCATTCGAGGACGGCTTGCGTGGCGCCAGAGGGCGTCTTGGTCGGTTGACTCATTCAAGTACTATATCGCGCGTGCAACCCTCTGACCACACGCGCTGCGCGGATTCGGGCATCTCCTTCGGACAGATGGTCACCCTAAGCTGTCGTCTTGGCGCAGCGCATGGTCGTCGACCGAAACAAGGAAAGCCTCGAGGCTTTTCCCCGCGCGCGCCAAAGGACCTGTCGTTGACTGAAATGATGCGTGCCAAAACGCGAAAAGCCCGCGGTCCCACCGCAGGCTTTTCAGAGACAATCTCAAGAATGGTCGGAGTGATAGGATTCGAACCTACGACCCCCTCGTCCCGAACGAGGTGCGCTACCAGACTGCGCTACACTCCGACATGCCGGCCCCACGGAGCTGCGACGGGGACCTTATAGTCGGCCCCGGCCGGCAGGACAAGGCCCCATCTGATGCTCCTGCAACCGGTGCGCGACGCGACGCAAATGCCTATCAAGGGACGCTTCCTTCCGGTTGCAGCAAGCCACCGCTGCCTCTATGGTCCGGCCGCGCGCGGGCCGAATCTGGCCCTATTGGGGCGTCGCCAAGTGGTAAGGCAGCGGATTTTGATTCCGCCATACGGAGGTTCGAATCCTCCCGCCCCAGCCAGCACTCTCTAAGTCTCTGGAATCCCGAAATTCGCCCTCTAGCTGGGGCGACTTTCCACATGACTGGTGCACATGGCTGTAGCACAAAGAGGTCCTGCACAGTGCCAGCCATTCCCCATGTTACCCGCCGTGGAGCCATCTATTATTGGCGCCGACGCCTCCCAGTGGAGTTTGCACAATCGAAAAAATCGACGACCCTCTTATTGGGATTGCGAACAAGCGATTCCCGTCGGGCCCGATTCCTGGCCAGTCAGATCACAGCTCTCGTCGACCTCCACTTTCTGCCTGCCATCATGAACCAGCACCTGTCACAGCAACAGATCCAGAGCATTTTTCGCGACGTGTTCACACGCCACCTCAGCAAGCTTGAGCTTGTTGTCGCGCGCGAACGCATGGAGCCGGACTTCAACGCGGAGGATAGCAGACGCTTCGATCGCTTGATGGGCTGGGTTTATCGCCTGCTCGAAACCCGCGGACGCGCGGCAGCGGTCGATCCGCGAGCGCGGGACGCGATGACCGCCGATGGCTTGGGCGAAGCAGATATCGACGAAGTGGCAGCTCTTCTTTCGATGATGCAGCGGCAGCGTCAGGCAGCCGAGCCGCCAGAAAGGCTCGCGGCGATCGTGGAAGGGGTGGGCGGGGAACCCAATCCGGTCAATCTGGGGCTGGCGCAGGAGCAAATATACCGGGCCATGGCGGAGGCTAATTTCCAAACCGCCCGGCGATACGACGGCATCCGGGTGGAAGACCCGCTGCAGATCGATGAGATTCTAAAATCCCGGATGAGCAATTATGTCGCTCCAATGCCGGTTGTTGCCCCACCGGAATCGCATTCACCCCGGCCTGCGCAATCATCGGCGACACTTCAAGGCCTTCAAAATTTGCCGTCTGCGGGTCAGGTCGAGCCGAAGACCGACATTCCAGGCGCGGCCCAGATCGCCACCGTCAATGCGCGATCAGAAACGCACGCGCCGGGAATCGCTATGCCATCGAAGGCGCATCCCGGGTCAAATGGCGCGACCATCACTCTTGATGAGCACCCATTTGTTGTCTTCGGTGAAAAGCTGATCACGCGGAACGGAAAATCGAGCGATTGGGATGAAAAGACCCAGCGGCAAGCTCGCCAAATCTATCGCCTGTTCGGCAAATTGCTCCTGGAGCAATCGCTGGTTGACTTGACCGACTTGCGGCAGAGCCATTTTGGCTTGCTCCAAGACCTTCTGGCGTCAGTTGCAAAATCCTACGGCAAGAGCCCACAAGATGAGTTGCGGACCACCGCACAATTGCGGGCAATCGGCGCCGCCAAGCCGGTCGCCGAGCGCGGCCTGGCTTCAGAAACGCTGAATCGTCACCTCACATTCCTGGGCCAGATCCTTGCTTTCATAAAAGGCCAAGGTGTTGCCTTGGACCGCGATATCGACCTGAGCTTGCTGCGTGGCAAGACGCGCAATTCCCGTGGCCGGCAGAAACGTGCCTTGTTCAGCCCGGCTGAGCTTGCTGCAATCTTCAATCTCCCCTGCTTCAAGGGGTGCGCAGGATGGACGGACAAGAAGGCTGTTGAGCCTGGGCCCTACATTTTTCACCGCGGATTATATTTCGCGATCATCCTTCTTTATTACACCGGAGCTCGCCGCGAAGAGATTTGCGGCCTGACAGTAGATGATGTCCAAAATCCGGAACTTATTATCGAGGGCAACAAGCGTCAGATGCCCTGTATCTATATCAGGGTCAATGAAGCACGCCGCGTCAAGAATGAGCAATCCATCCGAATGGTCGCACTTCTTCCTGAGGTTATACGTCTCGGATTCCTCGACTATGTCGCTGCCATCAAGGCGCTCGGATACAAGCTCGTGTTTCCGGATTTGAAGTCGCCGACCTCAAAGTCGCCAATGGGCGACAGGCTGTACGATGAGTTCAAGCGGGGCCTTGATCGGGTCCTTCCGGACGCGAGCGCTCGGAAAAAAGTGCTGCATTCCTTCCGTAAAACTTTTGGAGACAGCCTCAAACAGGCTGGCGTTGAGGCAGAAATCCGCGGCGATATTCTCGGGCACGGCGGCGAAACAGTCACCGAGGAAATTTATTGTAACCCCATCGCACTTGAAACGATGATGACGCATTTATTGAAGTTGCCGACCGTCACTGCGCATTTGAAACCGCACCCGATCCGCCTATTGCCCTGGGTGCAGCAGAAGTTCAAACCGCCATTCTCACGGAAAAGCAGATTGAAATTGCTGCAATAGAGAGTTTTTGAGGGATGCATTCGCCCTGAATTCACTCTTAGCGGGCTATCTTCGGCATCTACACAGACTTCGCGTGACCTGAATGACTTCCAAACCAAGTCGAAGAAATTCGCGGTGAGCGTGGTACTTTAGGCTGGGTCAAATCGAATCTAGCCGATCAATACGATTCCTATTCGCTGGTGCATCTAGGCGCTCAATACATCACCCGATGTCCAAATGGCTGGGCTCTCTGTGACTGAACCGCGACCGGGGGGCACATAGGGCAATTAGAGTTGTGTCTGTATTCACTATTTTTTGCCCATCGGCTGGGAACTTTTAACGTGCCTGAAGCACCCGTCCATCGGAGTAAGCTTCCAATTATGTCTGCGCCACCTGGCCAGTCGTTTTTGATGGAAGCCTAACCTGTGACGAACCTGCGCCATAAGAGCAAACCGAGCCGACGATAGCTCAGTCACAAGCTCGGCAAATATTAGGAGGCCTACTCAAGCCTCGGGTTCCATCTTGGAATATTGAAACGGTGATCGCATTCCAAGGCAGAGTGCCTCGAACTGCATTCGGATCAGGCGCTATTGGGAGGCCATTTTCCTCAAGAATTTTCAGCCCTATTCGTGCAAGGGAAAAAATCAGCTTGAAGCAAAATCAAGAGCGGCAAAAACAGCCCCTTGAAATTGATCAAAATCGATTTGAAATCTCGTCCCCCCGTTACTATCGGAAACTGCAACGGCGATCCAGAATTGTGTAACGCATATCCAGAAACAGAAGAATCGGAAAACTCGAAGTCTGCAACGCGGATCCGGGAGTTTGTAACGAATTTACGGGAGCTTTTTTTCCCACTGCTTGGAGGGTCTGTTGGAGCTGTTCTGAGTTCATCATGATGCCGATTTGAACTACGCCTCAGGCGCGTTAAATCACTCAGATAAATGAGGGAGCTCAAAAAATATCGATTTATTCTACACGACAGGATTGACGTTCATCGTTTCCCACAAGAGCATTTTTGCGTAGCCCTGACGGAGAATCGTGAATGAAAAGCCCTGATCTGACCGCTGAAAAGACCATGTCTTCCGTTGAGTTCAAGAATGACATCAATCGTGGTGAGTCGAAGTACAAGTCTATTACCGAGCTGTTGTCTGCAACCTCTCGTGAAAAATTTGATTACAATCTTATCGATCCCGAGAATCGAGAATCTGTCGAAAAATCGGCAGAATTCGTGCGTAAGCATATCAAATCCGTTGCGCTGGCCGTCATTGCAGCTGGTGAGCGGCTGATCGAAGTCAAAAAGCTGATCCCCCACGGGCATTGGTGCGGTTGGCTCCAGGCTGAGTTTTCTTGGTCAGAGCGAACAGCTCAGCGTTACATGAGAGTGGCCGAGGTTTTCGGCTCCAAATCCGACACGGTGGCGGATTTGGAGGTCGGAGGACTCTATGCTCTCGCTGCAAGATCAACTCCAGCTGACGTGCGGGACGAAATTGTCCGCGAAATTGATAATACAAAAACTTTGCCTGGATTGCCTGAACTGAAGAGCCGAATCTCGGCGGCTTCGAAAACTCGCAATGACGAAAGCGTCTGTGAACCCGCTAAAAAAGCATCAGAAGGCGCTGAGGAGCAGGTCGCAGATGTTGATGAAGAATTGCAACACATTGATTCCGCTATCGATTTCATGACCGAACGGCTCGGAGCGGAAAACACAATTCAACTCACGATGATGCTGGCAGGGATCCATGCGGACCGCTTCGGTAAGTGCCTTTTCACGCGCCTCAAAATCAGCGAGACGACAGTCCGCAACAAAGTCTCGGCGGATTTCAGCAAGATTTGAGTCAACATTCGCCCTGCGGCCGCCTTGGTGGCAACGAATGCCGGTCTTGGACAGGACGGAGGCTTTAACGATCCGTCTCCCGAAACTTGACCCATCTGCCTGCTATATTTTGGGTGCTATCCTGGCTCTATTCCTTCGGTATCAATCGCAGGCGGTGCGACGGGTGATCTAATGAACTGAAGTAATGTCCGCGCAGCCGTCACCTTGTTTGAGTTCGCCGCCGCGCCACCTGCGAAGGCAAGCCAACATTGCAGTTCATCAGTTATTCTTTGCAACAAGTGTGACGCTTGGCGTTGTCATGATCTGGGCTGCAAGGATAAACCTATTTCAAGCTCGTCTTTGGAAACAATATCGGTATCTGGTCGCGTTGCTATTGCTTGAATGGCCTTCTAGAGCCCGAGCCGCGAATGTTGTTCGTTAAAGTCCACACCAAAACCAAGCGCTTCATTCCACTAAAAAACTAAACTCAATTCTGGACCACTTCTGCTGTGTCACCTCAACGACGTGCTTCATTTTCGATGATTTTCTGAATAGGCACCGCACGAAACGCCTGTTAAGCATAATTCAACGACAGCCAGACAGCCGACGCTTCCGTACTGGACTTTGTCTGATCGAATTGCCAGAATTCCGCTTCTGGGCTCCAAAATTGTTTGGAGCGGCCACCGCCGAGGAATCTGACCTCCTCGACGGCGACCTAACCAAAGAATCGTTAGAGGCGATTACGATGGCTGACACCGTTACTACTACGTCCGCGTTCCAGGCGGAATCCCCCTCCTGCCAGGATCGGCAGTCCCCGCACCATCCCGAAATTTGGATCAACGAGGTCAGTGCGCCCGCTCGCGCCTGATCAAATCCTGTCCCTTTTTCGAGCTTTCCGCCGCCGGCCTTCGTCCGTGCGGAAAAGGAGGATGTGCGCATGATTCCCTATCCTGAACCGACTTTCATTGTTGTCCCCAATGACACTGTGCCGGGCGTTCGCGCGCTCGTCGCATACCCGTCCGGGATCCGGGTGGACGTCGTTCCTGCCGGCTGCGTGACAGCTTTCAAAGCGTCATTGCGCGGGCGCATCAGTGCGTCTTATTGCAAGATCGCCATGGACGAGGACGGCCGGTTCCTCGGCTATGAGGGCGAGACGGGCGATTTTAATCGTCGTCTTGGCGAGCACGCGCCCTTCGGCAATCTGCCCGCCGATGCCATCCTGGTGTTCACCGGGCCAGGTTTCAATAAGGACATGGTCGAGGGATTGCAGTGGCTCATGTGCGATCAGCTTGCAATCAACGGCCACCGGATCGAGGACAAGCCCTCGGCACACCGGCCTCAGGAGCTGATCTGGCCTGTGATCGAATATACCTTCGGCCACATTCGTAATTTGACGAAACGGCTGGGATTCACCTTCTTCGATAATCCTCCGGGGGTTGTCCCAGGTCTGCACCTGATCCGGGAGATTGCGGATTGTCCCAACGCAGACGAGATCTGG
>CAISZN010000185.1 GCA_903889985.1 uncultured Hyphomicrobiales bacterium
ATGACGCGGTCGATGCCGTAATAGTCGATGGCGAACTTCATGCCGGCCGAATGCGGGCTCACCGTGTCCGTGTACATCATCTTGAGGTACTCGGAAGCCGGGCGCGGCAGCTTGGCATTCTTGGTGTTCTTGTCCATGCGGCCCGACTGGTAGGGCAGGGCGCCGCCCGTATGCGACATGATGAGCTTGAGATTCGGGTGACGCTCCAGCGTGCCCGACAGCACGAGGCGCATGGCCGCCACGCTCACCTCGACCACGCGGCCGAGCGAGAGATGCAGCGCGCCGTTATAGCCATCGAGCATGTGGTTGAAGACCGCATCGGTGGGATGCAGGAAGATCGGCAGGCCGAGTTCGGCGCAGCGCGCATAGAAGGGCTGGTGACGTTCCGCATCGATGCGCGGATCAAAGCCCACCGAACCCGGCAGGTTGACGCCCATCAGGCCGAGGCGACCGACGGCATCCTCAAGCACATCCATGGCGACCTTCTCGTCCTGGAAGGGGATGGCAGCACTGCCCCAGAAGCGGCCCGGATAGCGACGTTGCGCCCAGGCCATTTCCTCGTTCCACTGGATGGCAAGGTCGCGACCCTCTTCGACCGGCAGGGCCGAGAAATAGACCGAGAAGGGACCGATGGAGCCCACCGCGTCGATCCGATGGCCGAGCTTGTCCATGTGCTCAAACTGCTCGTCGATGTTGAACCAGTCGAGCCAGCTGTTGAGCGTGTAGTCGGTGCCCTCCTGCAGCACGCAGGTATAGGCGCCCTTGTCGTTGGGGCGCGCCATCGGCACATCATGGCGCTTGCAAAGGGTGTCAAAAACAGAACGCGGCCACCAGTGGAAGTGCGAGTCGATGATGTGCATGGCGGCGTTCCTGTCCACGGGCGTTGCGGGCTTCGCCTCGCGCCTTATCGTGTGACTCTAGGAAGGTGGCCCGGATCGGTCAAGCCGATGGGCCCTTGGGCTGTGGTCCTTTGCCCGCAGCCATTTGAGGGTCACGCGTTTTCGGAGGTGTTCATCTTGTCGCTGGCCCCGGCGCTGCCCTTGACCCAGTAGCCGCCGGCCTTGAACCAGGCCGCTGGATGCTGGCGCTCGTCAAGCAGGTGATGGCGCAGGGCACGGGCAACCTGAGCCTCGGCGGCGATCCAGACATAGCCATCCCCGGCGGGTGCCTGCCATGTCGAGAGGACGGACAAGAGGCGCTGGGCATCATCGCCCGGTGTCGAGGCCCGATCGACCCACAAGCCTTGCCAATCGGCCTTGGTGGCGAATGTCTGCCGGTCCTCGGCGCTTTCGGTGACCACGAGCGACCAGACGGGCACGCCGGGGCGGAGCCCCTCGATCCGCCGACCGATGGCGGGCAGGGCGGTCTCATCACCGATGAGCATGTAATAGTCGAAGTCGTCGGCGACGACCTGCGAGCCGCGCGGCCCGCCGATCTGGACCCGGTCTCCGGGCTTTGCGGCAAGCGCCCAGGCGGTTGCAGGACCTGCGACATGCAGGGCAAAGTCGATGGTCAGCTCCCCGGTCTTCGGGTCAAAGGCACGCGGCGTGTAATCGCGCGAGGCAAAGCCATCGGCCGATGCGGCATCGGGGACGATGAGGCGGACGTGATCGTCGGGGCCAGCCGACTCGAAGTCGGCCAGCTCTGGCGAGGCGAAGGTGATGCGCTGCATGTGCGGTGTGAGCCGCCGGCTCTCGATGACCTCGACCTGGCGCCGCTTGGGCTGGCGCCGGACGCGTTCGATCTGGTGAAGCTGGTCTGTCGCGTGTGTCATGGGGTTCCTCACAACCGTTCGATCTTGCGGGCCGCCTCGTCGATGATGTCGGCCACGGCAAAGATCACCTGTTTGTCCGTGCCCTCGACAAGCCGCTGCTGCAGGGCTGTCTTCAGGTTGGTCATGGCCCGCACGACCGGGCCCGTGTCCACCGCCTCGTTGCGGCGACGGAGCTGGTCGAGCCGCGCCAGGGCGACATCGGCTTCCGCCCGGTTGGCGGCCAGATGCTCGCGGCCGGCCGGCGTGATCGCATAGAGGCGCTTGGCGCCCTCCTGAGCCTGTGCCTCGACCTGGCTGATTTCCTCCAGCAGGGTCAGCGTCGGATAGACGATCCCCGGACTTGGCGAATAGGCCCCACCGGTCCGGGTTTCGATCTCCCGGATCAGGTCGTAGCCATGGCGGGGCGCTTCTTCGAGCAGGGCGAGCAGCACGAGGCGCAGCTCGCCGCCCTCAAACATCCGGCGACGTCCGCCGCGCATCCCGAATTCCGGCCTTTCGCCGCCCCCGCCGTGCCTGCGGCGCAGGCCATCGCGGGGTGCGTCGCGCATCGCGTGGGGGTGTTTATGTAAGCATTTGAATTTGTTCATATGTGTCAATCAGTATCCTCTGTTGGACGATCAAAAGATATATCTTAGATAATAAAAGTCAATACGAGATGCAATTTTTCTGGGAGTGCCGTGGGTGCCTTTGACGAAATCCGGCCCTCGATTAAGCTCGGCGTCAAAATAACCGTCGGGGGGAAGCATGCGTGTCATGGCCTTTTTCGTGGCTTTGTTTGGCCTGTTTGCGGCTGGGTTTGCCCAGGCCGAAGGGCCCCAGTTCAAGGTCGACCCTTTCTGGCCCAAGCCCCTGCCCAACAACTGGATCCTGGGGCAGGTCGCGGGCGTTGCCGTGGATGCGAAGGACCACATCTGGATCATCCACCGCCCGCGCTCCCTGACCGAGGATGAGAAGGGTGCGCTCAGCAAGGAGCGTCATGCCAAATGCTGCATTCCCGCGCCGCCGGTGATCGAGTTCGATCAGGTGGGCAATGTGGTGCAGGCCTGGGGCGGGCCGGGGCAGGGATTTGAGTGGCCTGAGCAGGAGCATGGTATCCGCGTCGACTACAAGGACACGGTCTGGCTCGGCGGCAACGGCAAGAACGACGGCATGGTGCTGCGCTTCACCCGCGATGGGAAGTTCATCAAGCAGTTCGGGCATCTGGGCCCCAGCAAGGGCAGCCTCGACAGGGACCAGATGGGTCAGGTCGCCGACTTCGCCATCGATCAGGCCACCAACGAGGTCTATTTCGCCGATGGCTATGGCAACCACCGCGTCATCGTATTCGATGCGGATTCGGGCGCCTTCAAGCGCATGTGGGGTGCCTATGGCAAGCCACCGGCC
>CAISZN010000186.1 GCA_903889985.1 uncultured Hyphomicrobiales bacterium
CCACATGGCGATGGCGAGGTTCACCTCGCTCGCGATGGTCCTATAATATTCGTAGAGGGTCTCGTCCTGCCGGTGGGTGAAATGCAGGAGCGGCGCATGAACCACGATCGAGGTCGCGCCGATCTTCTCGGCATGCCTGGCAAGCTCGATTACCGTGTCCATGTTCTGGTCAGAACAGGACATGATCGAACCGGCCTTGCCCTGCGTCTCCTCCTGCGTGATCTCGAAGATGCGCTTCCGCTCGGCGAGCGAGCAGGAGAAGAACTCGCCCTGCTTCCCGGCCACGAAAAACCCGTCGATCTTCAGGTCGTTCATCCAGTGGCGCAGGTTGGCGCGCAGCCCCGGCTCGTCGATGGACAGATCGCCCGGCCGGAAGGGTGTCAGGGCTGCTGCCCAGATGCCGCGCATGTTCTCGCGCGCCCATTCCTTGGCCTCGTTGCGACGGAACTGCATGCTCGTCTCCCAAATGGCTCGGCCTATTTGGGTACGACGGGCAGGGGCCTTCGTAAAGTGTGCCTTTGGCGGAGTTCCAGCGAGTTGTGGGCAGCGCGAACCACCGCAGGGTGCTAGGCAGGCAACAGGCTTGCCCGCTAAGAATGGCTGTATGACGGGAACCAGGGCATGAGTTTGTCGCAGGTCGAGACGCCGCGTCCGCAATGGCGGCGGCATGTCCTGCTGCTCGCCATCTGGACCGTGCTGGGCATTGGCCTTGTCTATCTGGCTTCGCTTGTTGACTGGTCCGACGTGCTGGTCCGGGCAAAGGCGGCCGATCCAGTCTGGCTGGGGCTGGCGGTCCTTGCCAATCTTCTCCCCGCGCTGCCGTGGGCGGTGACATGGGTCCTGCTGTCCCATCTGCCCCTGCGCAAGACGCCCGCCGTTCTGGAATCCCAGCTGGCGATTCTGGCGACGGTGCAGAGCTTCTCCCTGTTTGCGGGAGGCGCGACGGCCATGGTCCTGCTGACCCGCAGGGTGGGGCTGGCCTATCCCGCAGCCCTCTCGCTGCTAACCCTCGACCAACTCGTGACAGGCTTCGTGAAGGTTGCCCTCATTGGGCTGTCGGTGGCCTTCGCCCATCCTCCCGTCTGGATGGGGCAGGTGGGACTGACCCTGCTTGCAGTCATGTGCCTTGGCGTTGTGATCCTCCTTGCCGCCCATCATCGTGAGAGCGCGATCATGTCGGCAGCGGAAAGCTTTGGTCCTCGGGTCAAGACGGTCATGCGCTTTCTGGCTCGAACGGCCGGGCATCTGAGGGCCCTGAAGGATCCCCTGCGTTCAGGTGCTGCCTTCGCGCTGATGTTGTTCCGCCGCCTTTCTGAAGGGTTGGCGGTTGTCTGCGTGCAGAAAGCCGTTGGTATTCCGGTCTCGTGGGAGCTGGCGCTGCTGGTCCTCACCGCCATGGCCATTGTCACGGTCATTCCTCAGCCTCCCGGCAATGTGGGTCTCTATGAGGCTGCGGTGGTGCTGGTCTATCAGTCCGCGGGCTATCCGCCGGACGTGGCCATCGCGGCTGCCTTGCTCCAGCATGCCGCCTTCCTCGTGATGGCTCTGACGCCAGGCTATCTGATCCTGTTCCTGCGGCGACCGTGGCGGCAGGCGCTCACGCAATGAAATCAGGCCAGTTCGAATCCTTGGCGTCAATCACACCTGGATTGGCGGGCCAGTCGTGCGAGAAGGCCGGGTCGTTCCAGCGCAGCCCCCGGTCGAAGCCCGGCCGGTAGATCCGCTCCATCTGGTAGAGCACGTC
>CAISZN010000187.1 GCA_903889985.1 uncultured Hyphomicrobiales bacterium
GCACCTGATAGGTCTTCACGTCCTTTGTCTGGGCATCAATACGCACCAGCATGTTGCCCTGATATTCGGTGATGAACAGATTGTTCTTCGAGTCCGCGCGGATGTCATAGAAGGAGCGCCCTGCGGCGCCACCGGGCAGCGACTTGATCGGATCGAAGTCCTCGTATTTTCCAGTCTTCACATCAAGGCGCAGGATCGATTGCGGCCCGGCATCGTTGACCCAGATCTTGCCATCGACATGCTGGTTGAGGGTCACCATGTTGAGCTGCGTATCGTCCTTGTTGCGTTCAGGAGAAACCGGGAAGTAGGTGAACTTTTCTGTCTTCGGATCAAATTTGGTGATCGCGGCCTGATACATCATGCCAAGCCACAGGTTGCCTTCCTTGTCGGCCCCGATATCGAGGCTTCCGGTTGGCCAGCCGGGCTTCAGCTCCTGCATCTTGTATTCCTTGTGCTCACCAGTCTTCGGGTCGAGCCGGCCAAGATACTGTTCGCCGAAATTTGAATACCAGACCGTGCCGCCTTCCACGATCACGTCATGGGGCTCGATTGTCGGGCGCGGCAGGTCATATTCGGTAATGATGGCGCGCGTACCGCGCCCCTTCACGCGCGGCATGGTCTGCAGCGGGTAATTCCACGTGGTTCCTTCGCTCAGGTTGATGCTGGCGAGATATTTGGCGAAGGGCCGGAAGCGCTCCGGATTGGCGGCACGGGATTTCTCGACGCGCGGCTGCGGCTTGATGGGTTGGCTGACCTGCGCGTAGCCCGCCATGCGCTCCTGGATTTTGACGAAATCGTCCTCGTCATAGGTCGACTTCACGATGCGTTCATGCGTGTGGCAGCTCACGCAGTTGATCATCTGCAGCTTCTGGTCTTCCGTGCCGGGGATGCTCATCATCCATTCGGCATTGGTCAGCTGCCTGGCGAGGTTCTTCGTCTTCTTCAGCTTGATGTCGGCGCTGCCGGGCTTGCCATCGGCGAGTTCCGCGGCCTTGGGCCCATCGAGATCATAGCCAACGGCGCGGATCGAGATCGCATATTTGCCGGAGGCAAGGCGGCCTGCGGGAAAACTATAATGGCCCTTGTCATCAGTGATGACGCTGACCGTGATATTCGAGCCTTCGCGCTTGGCGCTGACGATGACGCCCTCCATTGCGCCTTCTTCTGCGGAACTGACCGTGCCCGAGAGAGCTGCCTGCTGTTGGGCATTGGCGGGGCCGGTGACAGTTGCTGCAAGAATGAGTGTGGCGAGCGCAGTGCCCAACGCCAGTCGCGATGCGAGCGATCTCATGGACGTCCTCCCCTGATCCGGCCGCCTTTTTTGCTGGCCTGTGGGGGCGAAGCCTACGCGGTTTCTGGCGTTCGGCAAGCCCGGCCTAGCCCGCCCTCAGCAGCCGGACGGCCTCTTCCCGCTCGAAGAGATAGAGCAAGGTCCGCAAGGCCTTGCCGCGTTCGCTTTCCAGCGCCGGATCTTCGCGCATCACAGCCTGAGCTGTATCGCGCGCGAGTGGCAGCAGGCCTGCATGGACGGACAGGTCGGCCAGCCTGAACCCCGGCGTGCCTGACTGGCGGGTGCCGAGGATCTCGCCCTCGCCGCGCAGGCGCAGGTCTTCCTCGGCGATGCGGAAGCCGTCTTCCGTCTCGCGCATGATGGCAATGCGCGCCTTGCCGACTTCGCCGAGCGGCGCCTTATAGAGCAGCAGGCAGGTCGACTTGCCCGAGCCGCGCCCGACGCGCCCGCGCAGCTGGTGGAGCTGGGCGAGGCCGAAGCGCTCCGCATGTTCAATGACGATGATGGTGGCATTGGGCACGTCGACGCCAACCTCGATGACGGTGGTGGCGACGAGCACCTTTGTCTCGTTGTGCTGGAAGGCCTCCATGGCCGCGTCCTTGTCGCGGCCCTTCATCTTGCCATGGACGAGGCCGACATTCTGTTCGCCAAAGATGCGGCGCAGGTCGTCATAGCGGTCCGTTGCAGCGGCGACGTCGAGATCCTCATTCTCTTCGACCAAAGGGCAGACCCAGTAGACCTGTGCACCCGTGGTGATCGCGCGCTGCAAGCCAGCCACAACCTCGTCGATGCGCTCGATCTGCATGGCGCGGGTGTCGATGGGCTGGCGACCGGGCGGTTTCTCGCGCAGGGTCGAGACATCCATGTCGCCGAAATAGGTGAGCACCAGCGTGCGCGGAATAGGCGTTGCCGTCATGACGAGCACGTCGACGCTCTCGCCCTTCTCTCCAAGCGCAAGGCGCTGGTGCACGCCGAAGCGATGCTGCTCGTCCACCACCGCATAGGCGAGGTCGCGAAACTGCACCGCTTCCTGAAAGATCGCGTGGGTGCCGACCAGAATGTCGATCTCCCCTGCGATCAGCGCCTTGAGCGTGCGGTTGCGCTCAGCTGTCTTGTCGCGTCCGGTCAGCAACGCGATACGAATGCCCACCGCCTCGCACATGGGCAGCATGCGCTCGAAATGCTGACGGGCGAGGATTTCGGTAGGGGCCATCATGGCCGCCTGTCGCCCAGCCTCGACCGCGGTTGCCATCGACAGCAGCGCAACCAGTGTCTTGCCTGAGCCCACGTCGCCTTGCAGCAGGCGCAGCATGCGTTTGTCCGAGGCCAGATCCGCGCGGATCTCGACGATGGCTTCTTTCTGCGAGCCGGTCAGGTCGAAGGGCAGAGAGGTCTGGATCCTGTCGGCCAGACGACCATCGCCAATCGTGGGGCGTCCGCGCTGCTCGCGGAACTGGGCACGCATCATGGCCAGCGCCAGCTGGCTTGCCAGAAGCTCATCAAGTGCAAGCCGCACGCGGGCGGGCGTGGTTGGCTCAAGCGCCTTGATGGAGGCAGGACGATGAAGCTCCCCAAGCGCCTGCCCGAAGGTCGGCAGTTTGCGCAGCGCCAGCACAGAGTCATCAAGCCATTCCGGCAGGTCCGGTAGTTTGGCGAGCGCGGCCTCGGTGGCTTTCTGCACATTGCGCAGATAGAGGCCCTCGGTCAGCCCATAGACCGGCTCGACGGGCGGCAGGCGCGCCAGCGCGGCGGCGTCCAGCACCCGGTCGGGATGCACCATCTGCAGGTGCCCGTCATAGAGCTCGAGCTTGCCTGAGATCCAGCGCGTCTCCCCCAGCGGCAGGGCCCGCTCGACCCACTGGTGGTTGGCGAGGAAGAAGATGAGCTGCACATCGCCCGTGTCGTCCTCCACCAGCACCCGGTAGGGCGCCTTGGAGTGGGCCTTGGGCGGGCGATGCTCCACCACCACCGCCTCGAAGGTCACGATCTGGTCGCGCGGCGCCTCGGAGATCCTTGGGCGGAAGCTGCGGTCGATGCCCGAATGGGGCAGGTGGAACAGCAGGTCGACCAGCCGCGCGGGCTCGCCGTCGCGCAGCAGCCGGTCGAACAGCTTTCCGGTCTTCGGCCCGACGCCCGGCAGGCTCGAGACGGCGGCAAAAAGGGGGTTGAGCAGGGCGGGCCGCATGGAAAGGGTTTAGCTGCGCCGGGCGGGGCTGTGAAGCATGAGGCTGGACTGCGAGGAAACAATCCCGTGTCCGATCACGAGCCTGCGCGATCAACCTTGGTCAGCCGGCCTGCCACGATGAGTTGGCGCAATTCTGCCTTGATGCGGGAGGTGAAGGCTTCGCTGAACCGTCCCTTGGGCCTATCCGTCGGATCCAGATAATAGGACGTTTCGAGAATGTCATAGTTGCATTCACTCAGAATGAGCCAGCCGGGTGTTTGTGCACTCAGTCCAGCTCGTCGCCCTTCGAGTGGGGGAACTTGAAGTGCAATCTGTCCATCGCGGGGTGCTGTCGTCGTCAACGGGAGCAGGAACAGATGGGTTTTGTCGCACTTGCGCAGCGGCAGTGCGACGCAAACCGGCCGAGGTTTCCTGCCCTCAGTTTCGCCGCGTTCAGCCTGCCAGTGCCAGAGATAGGCATAATGGATCACTTCCCCCTGGCGCAGGCTCATGAGGTTAGTCCTCGTAGGGCTGGTCCAGGGCTTCCAATGCAAGCGTCCGCAGGTCGTTAGGCATGTTGCTCGTCATGAGACTGCGCCGCGGATCACCGTGCCCGGCGATGAGCGCCTCATAGGCTTCAAAACTCATCATCACGAATTTCGGACGACGATATTCCGTGATCGCGACCGGTGCCTTCCGGGCCGCTTCCTTGAGGGCCGTCGGATCGCGCGTGAGGGTGGCTGCGGGAAATTCCTTCATGGGCATGAATTTACAACATTGTTGTAAGTTTTGGAAGGGGGATGCGAGCGGAGCCCACGCTGTCCAATTCGCCCAAAAGCCCTGACATTGGCGCACCGGCGCTCTATATAAGCCCATCACCGCCGCCGGATTTGCCCGTCGGCGGCTGTTGCCGTTGCCTGCCAAGGGGACACCGATGCCTGAATCCACCCTGTCGAGCGCCGAGCTCGATCCCCGCCGCCGCCGCGCCCTGTTCCGCGCCTGGCATCGGGGCCTGCGCGAGATGGACATCCTCTATGGCCAGTTCGCCGACAAGAACCTGCCGACCCTGAGCGAGGGCGACCTCGACCAGTTCGAGACCCTGATGGAAGTGCCCGACCGGGACGTCCTCATGTGGCTGACGGGTGAATCCGAGGTCCCGGCCAATTACGACACGCCGATCTACCGCGCCATCCAGGCGTTCCACACCCATTCCGGCCCGATCAACGTCTGAGCCCCAGAGGCCCCGTGTCCATCAAAGCCAATGCCGACCTGAAGCGGGCGCTTGACCGGCTCGCCAAGCGCGAACCCCTGACGCTCTCCAATGTGCCTGACGGCTTCGATGCCGTGATCGTGGCCGACATGGCGCGTGGTCTTGCCCGCGCCGCCGAGGATCGCTCGGTCGCCCTTGTTCATGTGGCGCGCGATGGGCAACGCTCCCGCGCCTTCCAGGAGGCGCTGGCCTTCGTGGCCCCCGAGATCGAAATTCTGGATTTCCCCTCGTGGGATTGCCAGCCCTATGACCGTGTCTCGCCCAATGGTGCGATCATCTCGCGGCGCATGACGGTACTGTCACGACTGGCGCGGGCGCGCTCGGCCGAGGACCGGCCGCGCGTCCTGTGCGTCTCGGTCAATGGCCTCATCCAGCGTGTGCCCCCACGCAGCTGGATGGAGACGGAAAGCTTTTCGGCGGCACCCGGCAACATGGTGTCGATGGATGCGCTGGCACGCTGGCTTGAGACCAACGGCTTCCTGCGCTCTTCCACCGTGCGCGACACGGGCGAATACGCGCTCCGCGGCGGCATCCTCGATCTCTTTGCGCCGGGCATGCCCCTCCCGATCCGCCTCGACTTCTTCGGCGATACGCTGGAGTCGATCCGCGCCTTCGATCCGGAAACCCAGCGCACCACCGGCCAGCTGCGCAGCCTCGACCTCGTGCCCATGAGCGAAGTGACGCTGACGTCGGAGACCATGCGCCGCTTCCGGCAGGCCTATGTGACGGAATTTGGCGCCCAGACCCGTGGCGATGGCCTCTATGAGGCGATCAGCGAGGGCCGCCGCTATCCGGGCATGGAGCACTGGCTGCCGCTCTTCTATGGCGAACTCGACACGCTGTTCGATTATGTGGGCGATGCACCCCTCGTGCTTGATACGCTGGCTGAAGATGCGGCTGGTGAGCGACTCTCGCAGATCAAGGACTATTACGACCAGCGCAAGGCGCAGTATGACTGCGACACGGCGCATGCTTCCTACAAGCCGCTGAAGGCCGATGCGCTTTATCTCTCGCCAACCCAATGGCGCGAGACGCTCGACGCAGCACCGCTCGCGCGCCTGTCTCCATTTGCCAAGCCCGATGATCGCAGCGTGGTCGATTGTGGCGGCCGGCAGGGGCGCAACTTCGCGCCCGAACGCGCGGACGAGACGCTCAATGTTTTTGAGGCGGCTATCGCCCATATCCGCACCCTGCAGAAGAATGGCCAGCGCGTCATTGTTGCGGGCTGGTCGGATGGGTCGCGCGAGCGCGTCTCCCACGTGCTGGTTGAGCATGGGCTCAAGAAGCTCGAGATCGTGAACTCGCTGTCGCAGGCCATGGGGCTTGCGCCTGATGTGACGGCCCTTGCCGTCATCGGCCTTGAGAGTGGCTTCGAGGCGCCCGCCTTTGCCGTCATCGGCGAGCAGGACATCCTGGGCGACCGGCTGATCCGCCAGCGCCGCAAGAGCAAGCGCGCGCAGGACTTCCTGTCGGAAGTGGCCTCCCTCAGTGCCGGCGATCTCGTCGTGCATGTGGACCACGGCATTGGCCGCTTTGTCGGCCTGCAGACCATCACGGCGGCAGGCGTCCCGCACGATTGTCTCGAAATCCATTATGCCGGCGGCGACAAGCTGTTCCTGCCCGTCGAAAATCTCGAACTGCTGACACGCTACGGGTCGGAAGACACGGAAGCGACCCTCGACAGGCTGGGCGGCGCGGGCTGGCAGAACCGTCGCTCGAAGATGAAGAAGCGCATCCGCGACATGGCCCATGCGCTGATCAAGGTTGCTGCTGCACGCCATACGCGCGAGGCGGCTCGCTTGCCGCTTCCGGACCATCTCTACGAAGAGTTCTGTGCCCGCTTTCCCTATGATGAGACGGAAGACCAGCAGGGCGCCATCGATGCGGCGCTGGATGATCTGGCGTCAGGCCGCCCCATGGATCGACTGGTGTGCGGCGACGTGGGCTTCGGCAAGACGGAAGTGGCCCTGCGCGCGGCCTTTGCAGCCGCCATCAATGGCAAGCAGGTGGCCGTCGTGGTGCCGACCACTCTTCTCGCCCGCCAGCATTACCGCACCTTCAGCGCGCGCTTTGCCGGCCTGCCGATCAAGGTCGCTCAGATGTCGCGCATGGTCTCGGCTGCGGATCTCAAGGCCGCGCGCGAGGGGATAGCCTCCGGCGATATCGACATCGTCGTCGGCACCCATGCGGTGCTCGGCAAGACGGTCTCCTTCCGCGATCTGGCCCTCGTCATCATCGACGAGGAGCAGCACTTTGGCGTCGCCCACAAGGAGAAGCTGAAGGAGCTGCGTGCGGAAGTGCATGTGCTGACCCTTTCGGCCACGCCGATTCCGCGCACCATGCAGCTCGCCATGACGGGCGTGCGCGAACTGTCGATCATCGCTTCCGCGCCTGTCGATCGACTGGCCGTGCGCACCTTCGTCACCCAGTTCGACGAACTCATCATTCGCGAGGCCCTGCTGCGCGAGCGCTATCGAGGCGGCCAGAGCTTCTATGTCTGCCCGCGCATCGAGGACCTGGAAGAGGCTGCCGCCTTCCTGCGCACCAGCGTGCCGGAAGCGAAGTTCGTCATTGCCCATGGGCAGATGTCTGCCACCGAACTCGAAGAGAAGATGTCGGCCTTCTATGATGGCAAATATGACATCCTCGTCGCCACCGCGATCGTGGAATCCGGTCTCGATATTCCCACCGCCAATACGCTGATCGTGCATCGCGCCGACATGTTCGGCCTCGCCCAGCTCTATCAGCTGCGAGGCCGCGTTGGTCGTGCCAAGACGCGCGCCTACGCACTCTTCACCATACCGGCCAACCGCACCATCACGCCGCAGGCCGAGAAGCGCCTGAAGGTGCTGCAGTCCCTCGATACGCTTGGGGCCGGCTTCCAGCTCGCCAGCCACGATCTCGATATTCGTGGCTCCGGCAACCTGCTCGGCGAGGAACAATCGGGCCACATCAAGGAAGTCGGCTACGAGCTCTACCAGCAGATGCTGCAGGAGGCGATTGCCGCACTAAAGGCTGGCATCGAGGATGTGCAGGAAGAGGCCTGGTCGCCGTCCATCACCATGGGCACCCCCGTCACCCTGCCGGAGCACTATGTCTCGGACCTGACCGTGCGCATGCAACTCTATCGCCGCCTGTCATCGCTCAAGGACGACGAGGAGATCGAGGCCTTTGCCTCCGAGCTGATCGACCGCTTTGGCCCGCTGCCGCCGGAAGTGGATCAGCTGATGAAGCTCGTCTCCATCAAGATCCTCTGCCACAAGGCCCATGTGGAGAAGGTGGATGCGGGCCCCAAGGGCGTGATCATCGGCTTCCGCGACAATTCCTTCGCCAATCCGCAGGGACTTGTGCGCTACGTCGCCCAGCAGGGCAGCGAAGCCAAGGTGCGCCCTGACATGAAGATCGTCTTCCTGCGCGATTTCGATACGTCGGATGAGCGGCTCGAAGGCACACGCCTGATCATGCGCACGCTGGCGAATATCGCGGAGAAGAAGGCAGCGTGATTCTCATGATCGCGGGGCTCCCGCCGCGCCTGCGGGCCGGAGGTCCGCGATCCAACCTCTCACGCCTTTGCCGTCTCAAACGCCTGCCTGATGGCGCCAGCCAGCACTTCCGGCGACTGTGCACCTGAGACAGCCAGCCGGTTGGCGAAGATGTAGAACGGCACGCCATTGACGCCGATGCGCTGCGCGGTGGCAATTTCTTCCGTTACGTCCTGCTTGTCGATGTCCGTGTCGAGACGGCGGCGCACGTCCGCGCTGTCGAGGCCGAACTCTGCTGCCAGGGACGCGAGGACATCTCTGTCGCCAATGTCCTTGCCTTCGACGAAATAGAGCGTGAAGAGGCGGTCCACGAGTTCGCTCTGTCGTCCGCTCGACTGCGACCAGCGGATCAGGCGGTGGGCATCGAGGGTGTTGGGCGAACGGGTGATCTTGTCGAAGGCGAAGGGGATGCCGACCTCGGCGCCGACGCCCTCGATGCGCGCATGGATCTCCGCGATCCGCTCCGGCCCGAATTTGCGGGCCATATAGTCCTGCCGGCTGATCCCCTCCTGCGGGATCGTTGCATCGAGCTGATAGGGCCGCCAGCTGACCTGAACGGGAAGGTCTTCGATCAGCTTCAGTGCTTCGTCGAGCTTGCGCTTGCCAATGAAACACCACGGACAGACGGCATCGGAAACCACGTCGATGGTGACGGGTGAATCTTGCACGGAAGCCATGACCTGCTCCTAGAGAAATGTGACCGCTTCGCCCTCAAATCGCAGGGCACCTGAACCCGTGCCCCTGCGCAGGGCGAGGATGTTGCGGCCGTCGAGTTCGATCATATGGGGCGTCATGGCAGGTGGCAAAGCCGAGCCATCCTGATTTCGCGCTTCGACCACGAGGCAGGTTTCGCCAAAAGCCGTGAGGTCGAAAACAGGCACGTGGCAACGTTCCAGAGGCAGCGCGGATTCATCCACCCTCTGCGCACGGTGCAGCAGGGAGAGGGAAGCCAGCCGTCCCGCGTCAGGCAGGCGGGCATCACTCACGGCATCGCCCAGCGCGCGCGGGATGATGAGATGGGGAGTTCCAGCGGCTGCAATCTCTTCCATGAGGCCGGCAGCCGAGAAGGGGCCATGCAATCTGAGCGTTGCGCCGCCGAGCAGGGCCATCAGGGGGCCGCTGACGAGGCCGGCAAAGCTGGATGGAGCAATGGTCGTGATCAGCGTCTGTCCGGCCCCGATGCGCAGGCGCGATACCGCATCAAGGGCTGAGGCCACCAGCGTGCGCTGGAGATGGCGAAGCGCACCGCCGGGCACATAGGTGAACACACGGGCTGCGCACGAGCCCAGCGGTTCGATCCAATGGCCTTCGGCAACGAAGCTTGCAAGATCCACTGCGCCGTCAGCCTCGCCTTCGAGGGAGCCGATAAGGCGCAGGCTCTCGCACCCCGCAGCCACTTCCATCATCGTGTCGACGGGTTGCAGGCCGTCATAGGCCTGCCCCGCAAAGGCCGCCACGGCGCGCAGGCGCGCGGCATAGCCACGCAGCTCCGCACCCGTGAGATGCGACGGCACCAGCGCAACGTCGATCCCGGCGCGCAGGGCTGCCACCAACCCGATGAGCGTGGAAGCGCGCGGCGTCGCAAAGAGCAGGACGCAATCACCGGGACCAAGGCCAAGGCTCGCCATTGCGCCAGCCATGCGTCGGCTGGCTGCATGCCATTCGGCAAAGCTCAGTCTTATGCCACCGCTGTCGGAGATGGCGCATTGATCCGGGCGCAGGCCTGCACAGCCTTCAAGCAGGGAGCTGACCGAAAATCGCGACAGGGGATCGGTTGTGGTCTCGACGAGGCTCATTTCGTCTTCCTCCACCATGTATCGAGGGTTGCGCCAAACAGGGGTGCGGCAAAGCGCGCGACGCTGGCTGGCCGGTCGAGCGCAGTCGAATAGGCAAACCACTGGTCTGCTGAGTGGAACAACGGCACGACATAGAACCCGGAGAGCAGCACCCGATCATAGGCGCGCACCGCGTCCACGAAATCCTCGTGGGTGCGCGCCGAAAGGATCTGCCCGATCATGCCATCGATGGCCGGTGACTTTGCGCCAGCGAGATTGAACGAGGCTTCCTGATCCGCACTCGCCGAGCCCCAGCGCGAACGTTGCTCGTTGCCGGGCGAGGCAGAGGCGACCCAGAGCCCGGGCATCATGTCGAAATCGAATTTTTGCCGGCGCCGCTGGTACTGCACATCATCCACCAGCCGCACACGCACCTCGATGCCGATGCGCTGCAGGCTCGTGGCATAGTTGAGGGCCAGTCGCTCCTGGCTGCGATCTCCAACCATGATCTCGAAAGCGAAGGGCGCTCCGCTCGCCACATTCCGCATGACCCCGTCACGAATCTGGTAGCCGGCACTTTTCAGCAAGGCGACGGCAGCCTGGGCGAGTTTGCGGTCGCGACCTGAGCCATCACTCTGGGGAGGGGTCCATTTGCCTTCGAGAATGTCATCACGGACTGCGCCGGGCCATGGTGCAAGCAACTCGCGCTCATGTGCGCTCGCCGGACGGCCGGAGGAGCTGAGTTCGGAATCATCGAAGAAGCTTTTCGTGCGCGCGTAGAGGCCGCCGAAGAGATTGGCGTTGATCCAGTCGAAATCGAACATCAGCCCAAGCGCTTCGCGCACGTGCACATCCTTGAAAAGGTCGCGGCGCATGTTGAAGGCAAATCCCTGCAGGCCTTTTGGGATGCCCAGATGCTCGGCCTTGCGAGCCACGCGTCCGTCGCGCAGAGCTGGAAAATCATAGCCATTCAGCCAGCGGCTGGGATTGGTCTCCTCGCGATAGTCGATGAGGCCAGCCTTGAAGGCCTCGTAGAGAGCCGTTGGGTCACGATAATATTCGATGCTGATCTCATCGAAATTATAGAGACCGCGACTGGTTGGGAGATCCTTGGCCCAATAATCGGGATTGCGCTTGAGCAGCAGGCGCTGGCCGGCCTCCACGTCCTTGATGACATAGGGCCCGGAAGCCACAGGGATCTGCAGGCTCGACTCCTGGAAACGCTCCACATCCGTATGCGCTTTCGACAGGACGGGCATGAGGGCGAGGATCAGGGGCAATTCGAGATCCTGGATGCCGGTGAGGTCATATTTGACCGTCAGGGGATCAGGTGTGTCGATGGCCTTCACCTGCCCATAGGCACCGCGGCTCTGCGGGCGACCCTTGGTCTTGAGCAGGTCGAAGGTGAAGCGCACGTCGTCCGATGTGATGGGCGTGCCATCGGAGAAGCGCGCGGTCGGATCGAGGTGGAAGGTCACGTGCTCGCGCGTGGCATCGGTCTCGATCGAGCGGGCGATCTGTCCATAGAGCGAGAAGGGCTCGTCGAAATTGCGGGCCATCAGGGTCTGGAAGACGTTTCCGCTCAGCCCCTGTGCCGTCGAGCCGGACTTGATGTTGAAGGGATTCAGGCTGTCGAAGGTGCCCTGAAAACCGATCCGCAGTCGCCCGCCCTTGGGGGCATCGGGATTGGCATAGGGCAGGTGGGTGAAGCCTTCGGGCAGTTGCGGCTCACCATGCATGGCGATGCCATGACGGGGAAGGCTCTCGCCGGCGAAGCTACCCATAATCGAGGCAAGGCCAAGACCGGCCGCAAGGGCCAGTCCACGCCACAGGGCATGTCCGCGAATCGATAGCTCCATCATGTCCCGACTCTAGAGAATGGGCGCGAGGTCGTCATGGGCAGGTCTTCATGGCCCGTTCGTCATGGGGAAGGCGTGACATCCATGCCGCGCATCCATGGCGATTTGCGCAGGCAGCACTTCACCGCTGGCCATGGCGGGGGGAAGGGGATATGAGACGCCGGTCAATCTGTCGCCTTATTCGAGGGGGATAGGCGGTTCGTTTCGAACGAACGTCGGATTCGGGGCTGCTTTGCAGCCTTCGGACGCTTCCCCATCGTATCTGGCGCGCGACGGCTGCCCTTGACGAGAGATCTTGTGAAAGGATCGTGCATGTTGATTTCCCTGAAGCGTAGCGGCGCTGTTGTGCTTGCTGGCGCGATTCTGGCCGCTGGTGCCGCTATGGCTCAGCAGCCCGCCGCCCCCGCACCGCAGCCCAAGCGCCCAGCGGCGCCTGCCGCCCAGCCTGCCACGCCCCCTGCTGCCCAGCCAGCCGCTCCGGCCCCGCAGGCCCAGCCCGGCCAGCCGGCACCTGGCGGCCCGGTTCGGGTCGACCTCATTGCCTCCCAGTCCGACTGGACAAAGGTTTGCGGCCGCGATCCTGCTGCCAACAAGGAAATCTGCTACACGACCCGCGACTTCGGCCAGGCTGCCGATCAGCCGCCGGTACTGGCGGTCGCCATCTATGACGTGAAGGGCGATGACACCAAGATCATCCGCCTGCTGCTGCCGCCGGGCCTCATGCTGCGTCCGGGCTTCCGCTTCACGGTCGACAAGGGGGCCCCGATCGAGGGCGCCTTCGAGATCTGCTTCCCGAACGGTTGCTTCGCTGAGTCCAAGGTCCGTACCCAGACCATCGACCAGATCAAGAAGGGCACGACCCTGAACGTGATGGTCAAGAACCAGTTCAATGGCGAAGTGACTTTCGCCCTGCCGCTGGCTGGCTTCGGCAAGTCCTTCGATGGCGCGCCGATCGATCCCAAGGTTCTCGAAGAGCAGCAGAAGCAGCTGACCGAAGAGCTGCAGCGCCGCGCCGAAGAAGAGCGCAAGCGCCTTGAGGCTCAGCCGGGTGCTGCGCCGGCGCCCGCACCGGCCCCGGCACCTGCTCCCGCACCGGGCGCTCCGCGCTGATCCTGGCGACAATCACGATTGATCACGCGGGGCTTAGGCCCCGCGTTTTTGTTTGTGCTGGCAGGATTGAAGACGTTCAGGACAAAGTGCGGATAAAGCCGCCCAGCATCAGTTCATCGGCTTGCGTCTGAGGCGGTACTTGCCGTCCTGGGTCCGTTCGAAGGTCTCATCCACCTGCGGATGGCGCACCGGCTCGCCACTTTCGTCGGCCAGAAGATTCTGCTCCGACACATAGGCGACATACTCGGTTTCGGCGTTTTCCGCATAGAGATGGTAGAACGGCTGCTCCTTGCGGGGCCGCACATCCTCCGGGATCGACTGCCACCATTCCTCTGTATTGGCGAAGATCGGATCGACGTCATAGATCACGCCCCGGAAGGGATACTTCCGATGCCTGACCACCTGTCCGATGCCGAATTTTGCCGTTTGCGCTTTCATGGCCTGCCTGTTGAACGGCGGATGACCTATCGCGGAGGGCAATGGGAAGTCAATTCCGGGCTTAGCGCAGCTGGAAATTGATCGGCACACCCATGCTGCGTGGGGCGCCCGGTGGCGGTGGCGGAAAGGGCGCAGCGCGGCGGACGATGGCCGCGGCCTCCGCATCGAGATCCGCGTGGCCGCTGCTGTGCACGACCGAGGCGCTGATGATCCGACCACCAGTGTCCATAGAGAATGCGATCGAGGCCTGCCCCATGGCCCCTCGGGCTCGGGCGCCATCAGGATAGCGCATGGCAGCACGCAGCCTGCTGAAGATGGAGGCCTGCCAGGCGGCCATGTCTGGACCGGAGGCTACAGGGCGTGCTGCCGGGGCCGACACCGGCGCGCGATGTGGCTCATGGGCGCTTGCGGTGGGAGCACGGGCAGGCGCGGTCTTTACGGGCCTTGGCTTGGGGGCGGGCTTCCTTGGTGGCTGGGGTGTGTCCGCGGTGGCCAGGGGTGCGGGCTCCCGCTGCGGTTTTGGGGCAGGAAGCTCAGCCACTTCAGTCGGTCGCCGGGCAGGTTCGGGCAGTGGCAGGGGAGCCGCGTCAGCCGCTGTCGGAGCCGGGGCTTCCTCAAGCACTGTGGCTGCAGCTTCTTCCGCGACAACCATCCTGGGGGCTTCGGTAAGGAGGATCTCACGCGTGCTGACCAGTGCGTCAGCCTCGACCGAAAGCGGAGCCAGGTCTGCTGTGGAGATCACCTCCACGGGCATGGCTTCCATCACGTCCGTCATGGGCGGCAGGTCGGAGTTGGTGAGCCAGGCGAGAGCTGCTCCATGGACCAGCAGGGAGAGGGCGATCCAGCCCAGGGTCCTGTTCGACAGGGGCGGCACCTTCGGCTCATCGGCGACGACGGGCGTAGCGATGTCAGGCAGTTTACCGTCTGCGTCGGCCTCGCGCGGCAGGGCTGCCCCCTCGAATTGGAGGACCGGCCAGTCGGGCGGTTCGACGGAAAGCTGGACGAGCATCAGAAGGTGGCTTTCATCCGGCATTGAGGGTGCGAGATGCTGCTGGCGCCAGCGAGTGTGGATCGTCGAGGCCTAGCGGGTTGATTTCGGTCATACCGAAAACGGGTCCGGCCGTCGATTAGCACCCCTCGGGCGCAAAACGACCAATCCCGCCGTCGTTGAGCACGCGGCCAGCCGGTGGACTGAAGGCAGATTAGAAGCTGGCCCAGAATCGCTTTGTTTCGGCGGCCTTCCGAGCTGCTTTTCCGGCGCGCTCGATCAGGCTTTCGCGATCGGGCTCAAGCGCAGCAAGCCGTCCGGCAGCAAAGAGCAGCATGGCTGCATCGCCACTGGACTTATGGGCCCAGATCTCTGCTGACTTTGTCAGGAAGGCGCTTCGGGTCTCAGCATCCTGAATGAGGCCCAGCGCCGTCTGGACCTCTTCTATGGCCTTGATGAACCGGCGCGCCTGGCGTTCCTGCTTGTGGCTGGAAGCCAGGCTTTCAAAGAATTGCGCTCCATAACGCAGCTTCTTGGCGCGGATGCGCTCATCGTGCTGCTGCAGCGGCGAAAGCTTTTCAAGTCGTTCAGCCTTGCCCGCAAACTTGTCCGCCCTGCGGTTGAGATCCAGTTTCGCATAATCGCAAACCGGACCATTGCGCAGATCCATGATTTGGCTCGTGCGCGCCCGCCGCCATGGGCCATCCTCCACCCAGAGTGTCAGGTCCAGGATCAGGTCGGACAAGCGTGCGGACGCCAGGCCTTCCTTCAAGGCTGCATGGGCCTGCAGCCGTTCGGCCTCGATGCAATCATAAAGTGCCCGCAGGCCAGCTGCATCGGGTTCCTTTTCGATCGCCGGCCTGACCGTTTCGGTCTGCAGGACGTCGAGGTCCCGGGCCCGGCCCAGCAGGTCGCCGATCCAGCCAATCTCTGCGCGCAAACGGCCCAGTTCGCGATCCTGGATGATTGTACTGAAAATGCTCATGGCGGCGCGAAGACGACGCAGGGCCACGCGCGATTGGTGGACCGCCTCGATCTCCTCACCATTGGTGAAGGCCGGCTGGTTCAGGGCGAATTGGTGCAGGCAGGCGTGGACGATGGCTGCGAAAGCGGAGGCCGCAGACATATCGGATGAAAGGGTAACCGGAGCGCCCTTGACGGGCATGCCCCATTTGCCATCGGCCAGCAGAAAGCCTCGCTCTCCCTTGCTCACGAGGCCTAGCCGCAGGGTGCCGTCCCGCGGCAGTGAGCGCACGAAACGGAACATCTCGTCCCGACGGCCGCTGACCAGTTCAAGCTCGTATTCTCGAACCGGCAGCTTTCTGTCCCGCGCGCGTAACTCGCCTTCGTCATAGGTGACTTCGATCTTCGTGCGCTGATGCGTGACCAGGCTACTGCGCCTCACGATCTCAGTGCCAAGTCGTGGCAGCAAATCGCGTGGGTCGATGCGCGATAGAACGTCAGCATGAGGTGTATTGGCGAAAAGGGAGAGGTCGGGCTCCTTGCCGGGAACCTCAAACTCCCATTCGCCTCGCTCGAAAGGAGTCACGCCGTCGCTTTTAAGCGTCATGATATAACGCGTGCCATCGCCACGAACGCGCAGCATCAGGCGCGCCTTGCGCAGATCACCGTCAGGAGTCTCGTAGTAGATCGCTTCGAGAGTCTTGGGTGTCGCAGAGGCGACGGTTGCTTCGAGGGGAGGGCGTCCGCCGCCGGAATCGCGGCGATCAACGACCTCAAATTTAAACTCGAATTCCTGTGATCCCGGCATGCAGCCGCCCAAAACTCCCAATTACAGTGTAAGCCGTCCTTTAAAAAAGTGTCATAGTCAATGCAGTGGTTTTTACTCTGGCCGCCAATACATTGCGCATGGCAGCTCGCTGCGTCACGATAAGTCCATGACGCCGATCGAACTTCTCAACACCACAGAAATGGCCGAGGCTGATTGCTTGGCGATCGCCAGCGGCATTCCCGGTATCGACCTCATGGAGGTCGCGGGACGTGCCATTGCGGAGGCCGCAGAGCGTCTGGCAACCTCGGGACAGATCATCGTCATCTGCGGTCCCGGCAACAATGGGGGCGATGGCTTCGTCGCGGCGCGGCTCCTGCGGGCCTGGGGCCGCGAGGTCCAGCTGGGGCTGCTCGGGCCTGTATCAGTGCTGAAGGGCGATGCGGCTGCGGCAGCCGCGCGCTGGGCCGGGCCTTTGCTGTCCCTGCCGGAACTCGATCTCCGTGGGGCAGCTTTGGTGATCGATGCCCTCTTCGGCGCTGGCCTCGCCCGGGACCTCGATGGGCTTGCCCGCGCTACGGTCGAGCGGGTGAATGGCTGGTCGCAAGGCACAGGTCGTCCGGTGCTGGCAGTGGATGTGCCCTCCGGCCTCGATGGCACGACGGGGCAGGTGCGCGGTGTTGCCATCGAGGCGACCCAGACGGTCACTTTCTTCCGCCTCAAACCCGGCCACCTGCTGATGCCCGGACCCGAACGATGCGGCGAGGTGAAGCTGGCCCAGATCGGGATTCCGGACCGGGTGCTGGACAGGATCGCGCCCCGTGTCTTTGCGAACGCGCCCGCACTCTGGGCGCGGCACCTGCCGGTCCCGCAGCGGGATGGTCACAAATATTCCCGAGGCCATGCGCTGGTTGTCTCGGGCGGTGCCTGGTCGAGCGGAGCTGCACGCCTCTGCGCCCTTGCAGGCCTCAGGGCAGGGGCAGGCCTCGTCACCCTTGCCTCGCCGCGCCCAGCCCTGACCATCAACGCGAGCCACCTGACTTCGGTCATGATCACCCCCTGCGATGATGCGGACGAACTCGGAGGCATTCTCTCTGATCCCCGCAAGAACGCGCTTGTCATGGGCCCCGGTCTTGGGATCGGTGAGGCTACGGCGGCCCTTGTTCGGGTCGCCTTGAAACCCCGCGCGGGCCATCGGGCCTTGGTGCTCGATGCCGATGCACTCACAGCCTTTGCAGGCCGGGCCTGTCACCTTCGGGACACCATTGCATCCTCGGGGGTGAGCGTTGTGCTAACGCCTCATGATGGGGAGTTCGCACGTCTTTTCAACGCGCAAGGTTTCATTAATGAATCAATCTCCGAGCCGGAATCGGAAAATGAAACACTATTTCATTCAAGACTTGAGCGGGCTCGAAATGCTGCTTCGGCCATGGGAGCGATCCTTCTCCTGAAGGGTCCGGACACGGTGGTCGCACATCCGGATGGGCGGGCCTCCATCGGGACGGACCTGCCACCCTGGCTGGCCACGGCGGGCTCCGGGGATGTTCTGGCGGGCATGATCGGTGGCCTTCTGGCGCAGGGCATGGCGCCCTTCGAAGCTGCAAGCGCGGCCGTCTGGCTGCATGGCGCGGCGGCGCGGGCCTTCGGTCCGGGCCTCATATCCGAGGACCTGCCGGACATGCTGCCGACTGTTTTCGAAGACCTCTACGAGGAACTGGGCATCCTCAGCTGACCTCGAACCAGGCGGCGAGTCCGCTCGCCGCATGCTCAAGGATCGCGCTTTCGATCAGCCAGCGCCCCGGATTGTCCGCGAGGAAGGCGACCCGCACCGTGCGCCCCGGCGGCACGATGACCGAGTCCCGCCAGTAGGGCTCCCAGCCATCATCGAGCGGATGCAGCAGGCGCATGACGTGCCCGTGCAGATGCAGGACATGGGCGACTTCGGTCCGGTTCACGAAGCCGAGGCTCACCGGTTGGCCGCGCTTGACCGCGAGCAGGGGCCTGCTGTCCGCGCCCGGCCAGGAGGTACCGTTCAGGCTCCAGACGCGCAGCGGGTCGCCCTCCTTGCGCTGTTCGATGGCGATGTCGAGGCGGCGCGCATCCTGCAGCTTGATGATGGGTGGCAGGGCCGGATTGAGGGCCGGGCCGGTCACCGGTCCACGATCTGGCAGAGGGGGGCCCTCGGGCTCGATGCGCAGGAGTGGCTGGGGCTGCTCCTGCGTTGTGGCGGTCCGCAGGCCGCCGGCTCTCAGGAAGATCCCGGAGGGCCCCGTCGCGGGCACGTCGAAGATCACATCGAAGCGCGAGCCCGGTAAGGCGGGCAGGGTCATGCGGGCCGGTTCAAAGGGGCTGCAGGGCTGCCCATCGACCGCCACCACAGAGGGGCGCAACCCCTCGAAGACGAGCCCTGCGAGGCGGGCGTTGCAGGCATGGAGGATGCGCACCCGGACCCGGCTGCCGGGACGGAGCTTTTCGACCTGTGGCAGTGGCCTGGAATTGACCGTGACGAGGGGCCCGATGCGCCCTTCGCCCCGGGTCTCGGTCGCGCTGAGGAAGGGGCGCGGCTCGCCCTTGTCGTCCAGCAACCAGTCGTCGAGGATGAGCAGGATCTCGCGGTCGACCGGCGGTGGCGAGGCCTCGTCCACGATGAGAAGGCCATAGAGGCCCCGACCCTTCTGCTCCGCCAATTGCGGATAGACCCCGGGGCGATACCAGTAGGTGCCCGCATCAGGGGGCGTGAAACGGTAGTCGACGTTTCCCTGCGGCGGGATGGCGGTTTGGGTCAGGCCGGCGACACCGTCCATTGCATTTGGGCTGCGCATGCCGTGGACGTGGAGGCTTGAGGGCTGGGAGAGGTGGTTGAGAAACTGTACTCGCAGCTCCTCGCCCTTGCGGATGCGCAGGACCGGGCCGGGCACCTTGCCCTCGTAAGTCCAGGCCGGGGTCTGGGCGGCAGGCTCAGCAAGCAGGCGCAGGCCGTCGGGCCGGGCCTCGATCCGGGTCCAGCCATCGCGGGCGCTCTGGGCGCGCGCCACCGAGGGAAGCAGGAGAGCGCTGGCAAGGAGCTCGCGGCGGGACAGCATCATGGAAGGAGACCGGAGCGGCGATGCCGCGAGCCCCCGGTTATAGGGCGAGCTGCAGCGCAGGGCGAGCGGGCAGCGCCTTCACTTGCGCAGGAAGCGCTCGTCATAGAGCTGGTCGGCGGGCGGCACTTTTTCGAGCGTGCCGATCTCGACCAGAGAACGGCGGATGACTTCGACGGCCGCGGGCTCGAAGGTCCCCTTGTCGCGCAGCATCCTCGTGATCTCATCCTCATAGGCCTGCCGGGCTGCAGCCTCCCCGATGCCCAGCGTCTTCGCGCCGACGCGGATCGTGACCTCCGGATTGGCGCGGGCAAAAGCCACCGTGCGGAACCATCCGTCGACGAATTTCTGCACGAGCTCGGGCTTTTCCTGAATGAGCTTGTTGCGGGCGAAAAGCACGTTCGAATGAAAATCCTTCACCGTGTCGCCAAGGCTCGCAAAGACTTTGGAGGCCCCGTTGATCTGCGCTTCAAAAGCAGTCGCGGCCCCCATCACCACGCCGTCGATCTCGCCCGCCTTCAGGGCAGCCAGCGACGTGCGCGAGGCCCCCGACGGGAATGTCTTGATGCCGTCCGGGCCCCAGCCCTTCTGGCGGGAGATCTCGTGGACCATCCAGTCCGTCAGCGAGCCCGATGAGGTGACGCCGATGGTGCGGCCTTTCAGGTCATCGAGGCTCTTGATGGTGGTATCCGTGCGCACACTCAGCACGAGATTGAAGGGCGCTCCACTCACGGCCGCGATGGCGGTCGCCGGCACGCCCTTGACCGCATAGGCGAGGCCAGGGCCTGAGCCGAAGCCGAGGTCGATGGAATCCGAAGTCAGGGCCTGAATGGTGGGCGCTTCGCCGCCAAACATGAGGCCTTCAACCTCGAGGCCCAGGTCTTTCCAGATGCCAGCCTCGGTGCCGAGCTCGACGAGGGTCAGGATCATCGGCGGGCCGGATTTGCCCACGCGCAGCTTGTCGAGCGCCAATGCGGGAAAGGACAGGCAACAGGCAGCCCCAGCGATGAGCGCAAGTCTCGGAAGGTCCCGGATGAGTGACGAAACCGCTTCACCGCCGAGCTTCATATGGTTCCTCCCGAATGATCTTTCGCAAAGGGTAGGGGCCAGGCAGCATCCGCGCAAGCGCATGGGGACTTGCAGCGCGGCGGTGTGCGCGCCTTAATGGCGGCCAAATAAGAGGAAGCCCATGCAGATCGCGCACGCCGACACCTTTCAGGGAGAGGTCACAAGCCCTGAGTTTCGTGGTGGGGGCAAGGAGTTCCGAACCCTGCTCAGGGGCCGCGACGGGGATCCTGCCAATTATCGCATGGTCTATGCCCGACAGACCGGTTCCGTGTCGGGCCCGCGCCACCGACATAATTTCGATCAGGTGCGTCTTTGCCTTGAAGGCCGTGTGAACTTCGGACCCGATCGCTGGATCGACCCGGGCGAGCTCGCCTATTTTCCAGAGGGCGCTCATTATGGTCCCGAGGAGAGCGATGTGCCCCGTCTTGCCCTCACGATCCAGTTCGGAGGGCCGAGCGGGTTTGGCTTCGTCAGCGAGACGCAGCAGCTCGCAGCCATGGAAGAGCTGAAGGCATCGGGCCGCTTCGAGAAAGGCGTCTATCGCCGCGAGGGCGATCTGCCGGAGGGCGCTAAGCGCAACCAGGATGCGTTCGAGGCCATCTGGGAGCGCGTGAACGGCCGTCGCATTGCCTATCCGGCGCGCCGTTACGACGACCCCATACTCATGCGCCCCCAAAATTTTCCATGGCGCCTCGTGAAGGGGGAGAACGGTGTCGAGGAGCGTGCGCTGGGGACATTCACGGAGCGCAAGATCGAGGTCTCCATGCGCAGGGTCGCAGCAGGATCGCGGACAAGATTTTCTGTGCGGCGTAGCCCGTTGCTGGGCTTTCTGCTGGCCGGCGCTGCGAAGCTGGATGGCGAGGACCTCCGACTACATTCCGCTTTCGAGCTTGGCGCAGGTGAGACCGGAACCCTGGACGCGAGCGTGCCGACCGAGATCTTCCTGCTCGGCTTGCCGGAGTTCGACGCATGAGCGGCCCCCTCGGGTTCATTGGCGTCGGCGCCATGGGTGGCGCGCTTGCCAGGAAGCTCATGCGCAACGGCCATGCGCTGGTTGTGTGCGATCTGAACGCGGAGGTGACCGCGCCATTTGCCGCGGCGGGGGGCCGTGTCGTGGCGACGCCGCAAGCAGTTGCTGATGAGTGCGAAATCGTCTTCGCCTGCCTGCCTTCTGGCAAGGCGAGCCGGGCGGTGGCGCTGGGCATCGATGGTGTATGCGAGGGGAAGGCCATCCGCATGTACGCGGAGCATTCGACCATCGGCATTCCGCTGATGGAAGAAATTGGTCGCGACCTTTCCGCACGAAACATTGGCGTGCTGGATGCGCCAATCACCGGCGGGGCAGGGGGCGAACATGGGGTTGCATCGGGCAACTTCGCCATCATCACGGCGGGTGATCCGGATCTCTTCGAGACGCTGAAGCCGATTTTTTCGAGCCAGACCGATCATGTCTTCCATGTGGGGGCAAAGCCCGGCATGGCGCAGATCGCCAAGGTCATCAACAATGCCCTGTCCATCACCGCCCTGACCATTTCCTGCGAAGCCGTGGTCATGGGGGTGAAGGCAGGCCTCGATCCGCAGGGCCTGCTCGATGCGATCAATGCGGGCAGCGGACGCAATAGCGCGACCCTCGACAAGTTTCCGCGTGCCATCCTGCCGCGGAAATTCGAGGGCTCGCCCATGACCATCGGCCACAAGGACCTGCAGCTCTATATGCAGACCATGCGCGACTTTGGCCTTCCGGCCCCTGTCGGAGCCACCGTGATGGAAATCTGGAATGCGGCGGCTGCACAGAAGCCCGGGCGGGGCTATAATTCCATCATCGAACATTTCGAGCAGTTCGCCCATGTGATGGTCGCCAGCTCGCCAACGACAAAAAAGTGAGGAAATGCCATGGACGTCGTGAAGCTTCATCCCGCGCTCGGTGCAGAGGTGCGTGGTGTCGACCTGTCGAAACCCGTTGATGCCACGACGAAGGCGGCCATCGCACAAGCCTTCAACGATCACATCGTGCTGGTATTCAAGGACCAGACCCTCGATGAGACGTCCCAGCTCGCGGCCGGCGAAATCTTCGGGCCCGTGGCGATCCGCCGTCGTCCTCCGGGGCGCCAGCCAGGCGGCGACTACGATACGCCCTTCATGCTCGTCACCAACATCGTGCGGCCGGACGGCAGCTCGCTAGGGGCCTTCGGCGATGGCGAGATGTGGTTTCACCATGACACCAGCTATTACCCCGAGCCCCATCGCGCGACGCTGCTCTATGCCATGAAGCTGCCGACCCATGGCGGCAATACCTGCTTCTCGAATATGTACATGGCCTATGAGAACATCCCGCGCCCGCTGCGCGACAGGCTCGAAGGCCGCAGGGTGCTGCAGATCCACGACTACAAGCGGCGCGAGCGGCTGAACCTCGACGAGATCGACTTCGCCAAGACCCGGCATTTCGAGCAGCCCATCATCATCACCCACCCCAAGACCGGCCGGAAGGCGCTCTATATCAGCCGTCTCATGTCGGCGCGGATCGAGGGGTTCTCCAAGGCCGAGAGCGAGGATGCTCTGGAGCAGCTCTTCGAGATTGCTGAGAACCCGGCCATTGTCTTCGAGCACGAATGGAGCCTGGGCGACATGGTCATCTGGGACAACTGGTGCTCGATCCACGCCCGCAAGGATTTCCCCCGCGATCAGGAGCGGCTGATGCGCCGGCTCACCATCGAGGGGCAGGCGATGAGTTTCTGAGCTGGCCGCCTGCGGTCACAATGACGTGAGCCTTTGTAAGCCGGAATTTGCGATAACCTCCCCGGACAAGACATTCGGGGAGGTTGCCATGAAAGCAGGAATGATTGCTGCCGCCGTCATCGGTCTGGGTCTATGGACCGGGCAGGCGTCGGCCCAGACAGCCGAGAAGCTCTATATCCTCAACTGCGGCGAGGGCCATGCGAGCGACGAATCCCGCTGGTCGCCTGGTATCAACGTGGGCAAGCCCCGCGATGTCTCGGACAATTGCTACCTGATCCGCCACGCGCAGGGTTGGTTCCTCTGGGACACGGGCATCGTTGATTCGATTGCAGACCGGCCGCCCGCCCCGCCCTCGGACCCGGCCGCGATCCAGTGGCGCCGCCCCAAGAAGCTCGAGACCCAGCTTGCCGACCTCGGGGTGAAGCCTGACGACATCAAGTTCATGGCGGTTTCCCATACTCATCCCGACCACATCGGGAACGTCGAGCTGTTCCCCAAGACCATGCTGCTTGTCCAGAAGGCCGAATATGACTGGCCGTTGCCGCTGGGCTTGGGCCGGTTCAAGCCGGAACACCCGGTGACCAAGCTGGAGGGGGACAAGGACGTCTTTGGTGACGGCAGCATTCGGCTCATTTCCACCCCCGGCCATACCCCGGGACATCAGTCCCTTGTGGTGAAGCTCCCCAAGACCGGGACGCTGGTCCTGAGCGGCGATGCCACCCATTTCATGGAAAACTTCGAGAATCGCCGGGTTCCGGCCGGCAATACGGATGCCGCCCAGACCCAGGCTTCCATGCAGCGGATCGCCGGAATTCTCGAAAAGGAAAAGGCCAAGCTCTGGATCAACCACGACAAGGCCCAGAGCGACACCCTGAAATATGCCCCGGCCTTCTATGATTAAGGCAGCAAAGGGCTGCAGAAATGGGTTCCCGGGGGCCGATTGCCCCCGGGGTCCACTTTTTTGCTGCATCTGGGGACCGCCATTGCTATAGGGGCGCACCCAGCGGCGATAAAAGCCGGGCGTGCACCTTAAGCGTGCGCAGGTTCGCGGGCGTGGCGGAATTGGTAGACGCAGTGGATTTAGGTTCCACCGCTGAAAGGCGTGGGGGTTCGAGTCCCTCCGCCCGCACCAGACCATCCCGGCATTCGCCGTTCAGGACTTTGCAGGATTCACACTGCGGGCGCACAAGGCCCCGCTGGAGATTTGGAAGGCGACCAAGATGCAGGTGACGGAAACCCTCTCCCAGGGCCTCAAGCGCGCGTACAAGGTTGTGCTGCCGGTGGGAGACCTCTCGGCGCGCCTTGAAAGCCAGCTCAACGAGATGAAGAACAAGGCCCAGATCAAGGGCTTCCGCCCTGGCAAGGTGCCGCTGGGCCATCTTCGCAAGATGTATGGCAAGTCGATCATGGCCGAGGTCATGCAGGAGGCCGTGAACGAGGCCAACCGCAAGATCATCGACGACAACAGCCTGCGGCTTGCCCGCGAGCCCAAGATCGATTTCCCCGAGGACCAGGCCGAAATCGAGAAGGCCCTGTCGGCCGAGGGCGATCTGGCCTATTCCGTGAACATCGAAGTCCTCCCGAAGTTCGACATCGGCCAGTTCGATGACATCTCCCTCGAGAAGCTCGTGGTCGAGATTCCCGAGTCCGAGGTTGACGACGCCGTCCTGCGCATGGCCGACCGCAACCGGACGTTCACGGTTCGTGACGCCGGCGGCTATGCCGAAAAGGGCGACAAGGTCTCGATCGACTTCGTCGGCAAGATCGACGGCGAGGTTTTTGAGGGTGGCAGCGGCACCGACATCGACGTCGTGCTCGGTTCCAACACCTTCATCCCGGGCTTCGAAGAGCAGCTCGAAGGAATCAAGGTTGGCGAGGCCCGCGTGGTCAACGTGACCTTCCCGGCCGAATACAATGCCGCCCATCTGGCCGGAAAGGCTGCCAGCTTCGACGTCACCGCCAAGGTGATTTCGTTCCCCGGCGAGGTGACCATCGATGACGAATTCGCCAAGGGCTTCGGCCTCGACGATCTCGCCAAGCTGCGTGAGGCCGTCCGCGCCAACCTCGAGGGCGAGTTCAGCCGCATGTCGCGCGAGAAGCTGAAGCGTACGCTCCTCGACACCCTCGATGGCCGCTATTCCTTCGACCTCCCCGAGAGCCTCGTGGAGCAGGAATTCAACGGCATCTGGAGCCAGGTCGAGAGCGAGCAGCAGCGTTCGGGCAAGACCTTCGCCGATGAGAACACCACGGAAGAGGCCGCCCGCACCGACTACCGCAAGATCGCCGAGCGCCGTGTGCGCCTGGGCCTCCTGCTCGCCGAAGTCGGTGAGAAGGCTGAAGTCAAGGTGACCGACGACGAGCTGTCGGCAGCCCTCGTCGAGCGCGTCCGCCAGTTCCCGGGTCAGGAAAAGGCCGTGTGGGACTACTACCGCAACAACGCAGAGGCTCTCGCCTCGGTCCGCGCCCCCCTCTTCGAGGAAAAGGTCGTCGACCATATCGTGGGCCAGGCCAAGGTCAGCGAGCGCAAGGTCTCCAAGGACGAGATCCTGAAGGCCGTTCAGGAAGACGAAACCAAGGCCTGAACTGGTTGGGCGGGTCCCCCGAAAAGCGTGGGACCTGCCCTCGGTGGCCCTTTTCGGCGCAAGGTCGGATGACTATGTTGCGCTTTCGGGGTCAGCTTGGCCGATTGGAATTCGTCAGGGAAATTCAGGAATGCGCGATCACATCGATCTCTGGAACAGCTTCGTCATCCCCTCCGTCGAGGAGACGACGTCGCGTGGCTCCTACCGGTACGACATTTTCTCGCGCCTTCTGAAGGAACGCATCATTTTCCTCGCCGGCCCGGTCGAAGACCAGTCGGCAACGCTCATCGTGGCCCAGCTCCTGTTCCTGGAAGCGGACAACCCGAAGCGGGAAATCTCCTTCTATATCAACAGCCCGGGTGGTGTCGTGACTGCCGGCCTGTCGATCTACGACACCATGCAGTTCATCCGCTGCCCGGTTTCCACCCTCTGCGTCGGCCAGGCCGCCTCCATGGGCTCGCTGCTGCTTTGCGCCGGTGCCCCGGACATGCGCTTCAGCCTGCCGAACTCGCGGATCATGGTCCACCAGCCCTCTGGCGGCTTCCAGGGCCAGGCCTCGGACATCGTCCGCCATGCCGAGGACATCATGAAGGTGAAGCGCCGGCTGAACGAGATCTACGTCAAGCACACCGGCCAGGACTACGATACGATCGAGAAGACCCTTGATCGAGATCACTTTATGTCGGCGGAAGAGGCGAAGGCTTTCGGGCTCGTCGATCAGGTGCTCGACAAGCGGCCGGAAGAGGCGGCGCCAGCTCGCTGAGGCCGCTTCGTGACAGGGTCGGCGGGGAATCACCCCGCCTTTCCGGTTAGCCAAACCTCCGAATTCAGGCAGGATCCCCGGATCAACGGGGGCGGATTCGCTTGATTGCGGCCGCTGGCCGTGATTGCATGGGGTTGAGTTTGCGCTGCAAAAGCCGAGTTGCAGCGGGGTATGGGGGCGTTTCACGGTTTCGGACCGCCATGGGGTTATCCCCCGACGGCCCGGATCAGACCTCGGTAGGCGATCGTCGCTACCCTTTGTTAGCCCGTCGCCTATAACCTTTACAGTGACCGATTCCCGGTCTTCCGAGGGAATGCGGTCGTACGGAGATTAGAATGGCCAGAGCCGAAGGCGACTCGAAGAACACGCTCTATTGCTCTTTCTGCGGCAAGAGCCAGCACGAGGTTCGCAAGCTGATCGCTGGCCCGACCGTTTTCATTTGCGATGAATGCGTCGAGCTTTGCATGGATATCATCCGCGAGGAGAACAAGTCCTCGCTGGTGAAGAGCCGGGATGGAATCCCGACCCCCCGCGAGATCTGCAAGGTTCTCGACGACTACGTGATCGGCCAGTTCCAGGCCAAGCGCGTCCTGTCGGTGGCGGTCCACAACCACTACAAGCGCCTCAACCACGCTACCAAGCACCATGACGTGGAGCTGGCGAAGTCCAACATCCTGCTGATCGGTCCCACGGGCTCCGGCAAGACGCTGCTCGCCCAGACGCTGGCACGCATCCTCGATGTGCCCTTCACCATGGCAGACGCCACCACCCTCACCGAGGCGGGCTATGTGGGTGAAGACGTCGAGAACATCATCCTGAAGCTGCTCCAGGCCTCCGACTATAATGTCGAGCGGGCCCAGCGTGGCATCGTCTATATCGACGAGATCGACAAGATCAGCCGCAAGTCGGACAATCCCTCCATCACCCGCGACGTGTCGGGCGAGGGTGTCCAGCAGGCGCTGCTCAAGATCATGGAAGGCACGGTTGCCAGCGTTCCGCCCCAGGGTGGCCGCAAGCATCCGCAGCAGGAATTCCTGCAGGTCGACACGACGAACATCCTGTTCATCTGCGGCGGCGCCTTCTCGGGCCTCGAGAAGATCATCTCTGGTCGCGGTAAGGGCACGTCCATCGGCTTCGCCGCACGGGTTCAGTCCCAGGAAGACCGCCGCACCGGCGAAATCTTCCGTCAGGTCGAGCCTGAGGATCTGCTGAAGTTCGGTCTCATCCCCGAATTCGTCGGCCGTTTGCCGGTCATCGCCACGCTCGAGGATCTTGATGAGGACGCCCTCAAGAAGATCCTCACCGAGCCGAAGAACGCCCTGGTCAAGCAGTACCAGCGCCTCTTCGAGATGGAGAACACCGAGCTTACCTTCCAGGACGAGGCGCTCAACGTCGTCGCCAAGAAGGCGATCGAGCGCAAGACCGGTGCGCGCGGCCTGCGCTCCATCATGGAAGGCATCCTGCTCGATACCATGTTTGACCTGCCGGGCCTTGAGGGCGTCGAGCAGGTGGTGATCGGTCCGGAAGTGGTCGAGGGCAAGGCCCGGCCGCTTTATATCTACTCGGATCGTGCCGAAAAGACGGGCGCCAGCGCCTGAGCCTGATCCCATCTTGCCCGTGGCCCTTCAGGTCCACGGGCAATTGCAACTGTGTGATGACGGTTGCTTGAAACTTGCGCAACAATCGCCATCTCATGTCCAGAGACAGGATGGCTGCGCAGTCCCTCCCCGGGCCCGGGCACCTTCCCTGAGATCTCGATCCAGCAACAGCCGGGGGTGCCTGTCCACAGGGCCCAATGGCAGGGACGGCAGGATCGCAGGAAAGCTGACCAGTTGGTTCGAATCATGCTTTCCTGTGCGCTAGGCCATCCCGTTCAACGGACTGCCTTTCAGGAGTCCGTCGGGCGTCACGAGATAGGACCGTTAGAATGACAACCCAGAAGCGTGAGCTCACCCCCGGTCGCAGCGACACCTACCCGGTCCTGCCACTGCGTGACATTGTCGTTTTTCCGCACATGATCGTTCCGCTTTTCGTGGGCCGCGAAAAGTCGATCCGCGCCCTCGAAGAGGTGATGAAGGGCGACAAGTACATCTTGCTCGCCACGCAGATGAACGCCTCGGACGATGATCCGGCGACGGATTCGATTTTCAAGATCGGGACGCTGGCCACCGTTCTGCAGCTGCTCAAGCTGCCCGACGGCACCGTGAAGGTGCTGGTCGAAGGCACAGCCCGCGCTGAAATCGCGACCTACTCGCGCACCGATGAATATTACGAGGCCTCTGCCTCCATCATCGCTGACGATACGGGTGAGAAGGTCGAGGTCGAGGCGCTGGCGCGTTCCGTCGTCAGCGAATTCGAAGGCTATGTGAAGCTCAACAAGAAGGTGTCGCCGGAAGTCGTCGCGGCCGTTGGCCAGATCGAGGACTATTCCAAGCTCGCCGATACGGTGGCTTCGCATCTCGCCATCAAAATCTCCGACAAGCAGGCGATCCTGGAAATGCCAGCCGTCGCCAAGCGTCTGGAGAAGTGCCTTGCACTGATGGAAAGCGAGATCTCGGTCCTTCAGGTCGAGAAGCGCATCCGCACGCGTGTGAAGCGCCAGATGGAGAAGACCCAGCGCGAGTACTATTTGAATGAGCAGATGAAGGCCATTCAGAAGGAACTCGGCGATGAGGATGGCAAGGACGACCTCGCCGAAATCGAAGAGCGCATCAAGAACACCAAGCTGACCAAGGAAGCACGCGACAAGTCGCTTGCGGAGCTGAAGAAGCTGCGCCAGATGTCGCCCATGTCCGCGGAAGCAACCGTGGTGCGCAACTATCTCGACTGGATCCTGTCGATCCCGTGGGGCAAGCGCAGCAAGGTCAAGAAGGACATCAATGCGGCCTCTGACATCCTGAACTTCGACCACTTCGGTCTGGACAAGGTCAAGGAACGCATCCTCGAATATCTTGCCGTGCAGCAGCGTGCCAACAAGCTGACCGGTCCGATCCTGTGCCTCGTCGGCCCTCCGGGTGTCGGCAAGACCTCGCTCGGCAAGTCGATTGCCAAGGCCACGGGCCGCGAGTTCGTGCGCATGTCGCTTGGCGGCGTGCGCGACGAGGCGGAGATCCGCGGACATCGTCGGACCTACATCGGTTCGATGCCCGGCAAGATCGTCCAGTCGATGCGCAAGACGAAGACAACGAATCCGCTCTTCCTGCTCGATGAGATCGACAAGATGGGCATGGATTTCCGCGGCGATCCGTCTTCCGCACTTCTGGAAGTGCTCGACCCCGAGCAGAACCAGACGTTCAACGACCATTACCTGGAGGTCGACTACGACCTGTCGAACGTGATGTTCGTGACCACGGCCAACACGCTGAACATCCCTGCGCCCCTCATGGACCGCATGGAGATCATCCGGATCGCTGGCTACACGGAAGATGAGAAGGCTGAGATCGCGCGCAAGCATCTGATCCCGGCTGCCGTCCACAAGCATGGCCTGTCACCGACCGAATGGTCGATCGATGACGCAGCCCTGCTGACGCTCATCCGCCGCTACACCCGCGAAGCGGGCGTGCGTAATCTTGAGCGGGAGCTCTCCAACCTTGCCCGTAAGACGGTGAAGGAGATTCTCACGACCAAGACGAAGCAGGTGGCCATCACGGCTGACAACCTGTCCGACTATCTCGGCGTACCGAAGTATCGCTATGGCGAGGCCGAGACGGAAGATCAGGTGGGCGCGGTGACCGGTCTTGCCTGGACCGAGGTCGGTGGCGAGCTGCTGACGATCGAAGGCGTCATGATGCCCGGCAAGGGCCGCATGACGGTGACGGGCAACCTGAAGGATGTGATGAAGGAATCGATCTCGGCGGCGGCGTCCTATGTGCGCTCGCGGTCGGTCGACTTCGGCATCGAGCCGCCGCTTTTCGAGCGTCGCGACATCCACGTGCACGTGCCGGAAGGTGCCACGCCGAAGGATGGTCCCTCCGCCGGTATCGCCATGGCAACTGCCATCGTCTCGGTGCTGACGGGCATCGCGGTGAAGCGCGACATTGCCATGACGGGCGAGGTCACCCTGCGCGGTCGCGTGCTGCCCATCGGCGGCCTGAAGGAAAAGCTGCTCGCGGCGCTCCGTGGCGGCCTCAAGAAGGTGTTGATTCCTCAGGATAATGCCAAGGATCTGGCGGATATCCCGGAGAACGTGAAGAACGCGCTCGAGATCGTCCCGGTCTCCCGCATGGAGGAAGTGCTGCAGCACGCGCTCGTGCGTCAGCCCATCCCCATCGTGTGGGAGGAAGAGCTGCCGGTAAAGACTGCGGCACGTCCCACAGACGAAGATCAGACGGGCGTCGTCGCACACTGATCATTTGCTCACGAACGAAAGCCGCGGAGCCTCGCTCCGCGGCTTTTTTGCCAGCCGGTGTCAACCCCTTAATCATGGGCTGGTGATTGCGGGCGCAATGCGCGTTTTGCCTTGATTCACCGGCCTTTCCACGACACTGAAGGGTCCGCAGGCGTGTGGCGATTCGTTTGCCCGCCGGCATCCCGCGTGGCCGCGTGTGCCCGCTCCTTTCCGGGCCCTGGCCCATCACAACAGGATGATGACATGAACAAGCAGGAACTCGTCGATCACATCGCATCGGCGACAGAGTCCTCCAAGGCCGTTGCAGCCGCTGCACTCGAAGCAGCGCTGGAAGGCATCACCGAAGCTCTCAAGAAGGGCGATGAAGTTCGCCTCGTGGGCTTTGGCACCTTCTCCGTGAAGCAGCGCGCCGAGACCAAGGGCCGCAACCCCTCCACCGGCGCCGAGATTACCATCCCGGCCTCGATGAATGCCCGCTTCAAGACCGGCGCGAGCCTCAAGGCCGTGCTGAACAAGTAAGGCTGGATGCTGGATCGCGGTTCCCGTGGTCCAGCACTCTTCCACGGGACCGCGCGGCTCCGCCGCGCTGCGAGCCGGAGGCTCCCGGTCCAGCCGCCTGCCGCTTGCCAGCGGCAGGCCCTTGCCTCTAAAACGACTGATCCGGCCATTGGCCGAGGGCGGTTAGCTCAGTTGGTAGAGCATCTCGATTACACCGAGAGGGTCGGCGGTTCGAGCCCGTCACCGCCCACCATTCCATAACTGTTCAGAAAACCCTTTCGCTGCGCGGGCAGGCCTCATCTGAGGGATTGCCTGCAGCGGTGCTCGTGTGGTCCGATCTGGAATGGCTCACAGGGACTTTCCCGCTCTCGCGGTGTTCGCTCCGGTACCTGTTGGCCTCACTTAGAGGTGCGCGATGAATATTCCCCGGCGACTTTTCTTGAAGCATGCGGGTGCCGCTGCAGCTCTAACGACAGTCCATCGGGCTTGGGCGGATAATTACCCTTCGAGACCAATAAAGCTTTTGGTCTCCTCCGCGCCGGGCGGTGTGCATGACGTGATAGGACGCCTCTGGGCTGATAGACTTCACGATGCTCTCGGAACGATCGTGGTCGAAAACCAGGGCACTGCCGGGGGCGCAATTCTTCGCGCCATTCGATCTCCGCCAGATGGATACACGCTATTTCTGGGTTCAAGCGGCACGCATGTCCTTGAGCCACTCATCAGGGCACATATTGACTACGATCCCCTGAACAGCTTCGAGGCTGTCTCCATTTTTTCAAAGGCCACCACCTCGGTCGCGGTCAGCAGCGCGTCTCCTTTTCATTCGTTGAAGGAGCTGATCGGGTTTGCCCGCGCCAATCCGGGGAAATTGTCATACGCCTATGCTGGCGTTGGTGCGATTAGCAATGTCGCGGGGGAAATGTTCAAAGGCCTTGCGGGCGGGCTGGTCATTGAACCTGTTGCCTATCGCGGGATGGGTCCCGCCCAATTCGATGTCATGAGTAATCAGGTCCCTTTGTTCTTTCCGAATGTCACGGGACAAGTTGTAGGTCTTCACGAGAGTGGCAGCATCCGCATCCTCAGCGTAAACTCGCAAACTCGTCTTGAGATGCTTCCCTCAATTCCCACGTCCATCGAAGAAGGCGTCAACGATATGATCGCCGAGACTTTTTTTGGCATCTTCGCGCCGAAGGGTCTTGCGATTGATGTTGCTCAAAAAATCAATAAGGCAACAGATGATGCCTTTCGAGATGCGGTGTATCGCGAGAAGCTGAGAAAAGACGGCTTCCAGGTGTTAAGCGGTATCGCGGCCGATAGCACCAAGGCGTTTATCATAGAGGAAACGCGGCGCTGGGCTCCAATCATAAAAGCGGCCGGCATCACTGCAGATTAAATAGATGCCGTCCGAATTCGACACATCATCGCCCACCATTCAATCTGTCGCAGACCCTTCCCATGCATGTCCCGTGATGTCGAACACGACGCCATCAGGGCCGCGATACTTATATTCTGCGTGCGAGTTCGGCGGGATGTCGTAAGGCACGCGCTCAAGCCCCATGGCTTCGAGCTTGTCCATCCAGGACTGCACGTCGTCCACCACCACGCCGATGTGATGCAGGCCGATATAGTCGATGCCCTTCTTCAGCTGGTCGTCGTTGAACTTCAGGATGGCGATGTTGATGGCGCCATCGGTCAGGAAAACCCCAGAGGGGCGTGGCGCGAAATCAGGCCGCGCAGGATCGAGGCCGAAACGGCGTAATTCCTTGAAGCCGAAGGTCGACTTGTAGAACTCGGCTGCCTTGCCCGGATGATCGCTGGCCATGGCGATGTGGCGGATGCGCATGGGTTCACGCGGGCTCTCTGACATGGCGGTGGTCTCCTCGTTGCCCCTAGAGTTGCGGGTTGCGGGTGGCTTGTCCAGTGGCTGGAGGAAATGGAAAGGGCCGAATGCCTGACGTCCCCTCTCCCCGCCGCAGGTGGGGAGAGGGCGTGCACGCGGCTCGCCCAGTTACTTCCTTGGCTCGCGTGCGATCCTCGCCTTCTCCACGAGCGCCTTGGGGAAGGTCGCCACCTCGGCCACCATCTCCTGCAGCTTTTCGCCCGTCATCGGCTTCACATCGAGGCCGGCCTTTTCCACATCCTCCAGGAACCTCGTGTCGGTGAGCATGCGATCAAAGGCGCGGCGCAGGGTCGTGACGATCTCGGGCGACATATTGGGAGGCGCCACGATGGCGCGGCCGATGTCGTCGGCGCTGGCATAAAACTTCAGGATGCGTCGCGCCTCGTCTGTCTTGCCCAGCTCAACGATGCTGGGCACGTCGGGCATCTCTGCCTCGCGCCGGCCCGACCACAGCACGATCACGCGGATCTTGCCCTCGCGCACCCAGTTGGCGCGATAGCTCTTGAGGCTTTCCATGGGCGTGCCGCTGCCCTCGACCTCGCCGCGTTCCATGGCAAGGCCGATCTCATTCGTGCCATTGAAGCCGGTGATCACCTTGAACTTCGTGCCCGCCAGATTGTTGAGCAGATAGGGCACGAAGACCGTCGAGGACGTGGGGCCCGTGCCGCCCACCAGCGTCTCGCGCGTCATCACGTCTGCAATCGTCTTCACCGGCGTCGTGTGCCAGACGATGCCCGTCTCCACGGCGGAGCTGATGCGGCCGATCCAGTTGAAGCGGTTGGCGTCATAGGCGATACCTTCGTTCTGGAGCAGCTGCTCCATGGGCATGGCCTGATTGATGACGGCGATGGCGGACCCATCGCGCGGCGCCTTGTTGAACATGAAATTGGTCAGCACGAGGCTCGAGGCACCCGGCATGTTCTGCACGACGACCGCCGGATTGCCTGGAAGCATTCGCCCGAGATGGCGGGCGACGAGGCGGCCATAGGTGTCATAGCCACCGCCCGGCCCTGTGCCGATGTAGAGCGTGATGCTCTTGGCGCGGAAGGCTTCCTGATCCTGCGCCTGCGCGCTCGTGATCTGGAGCGCTGCTGCGCACAGCAGCGCAAGCAGGCTGCGCGCCATTGGGTTCCTCCCGCGATTTTCGTTGGACGAACACTAGCAGAGGCGGGCAGGGGCCGCCAACCAGCGCTGAGTGATCGCCCGGATGCTCGCCATGTCCAATAGGTCCCTGGCTTGCAGGGCGGGGCCTGCGGGGCTAGAGAGCCATCCTGAGTTCCACAGTCGCCCGAGTTCCGCCATGGCCCACCCCGACCGTTTCCTGCTTGCCGGCGTCATGGGCTGGCCCGTGATGCACTCGCGCTCGCCGAAGCTCCATACCTACTGGATGGAAAAGCACGGCCTTGCGGGCACCTATGTGCCGCTCGCCATTCGGCCCGAGGGCATCGAGGCGGCCCTGCGCGCCCTGCCGGCGCTGGGCTTTGCCGGCTGCAACCTGACGATCCCGCACAAGGAGACGGCCCTGCGCGTGGTCGACCATGCGGATGAGAAGGCGCGCCGCATCGGTGCCATCTCCTGCGTCACCGTGCGCAGCGACGGCAGCCTTGCGGGCACCAACAACGATGTCTTTGGCTTCATCGAGAACCATCGCGAGGCTTTCCCCGACTGGCGCGCCGACCAGGGGCCTGTCACGGTCATCGGTGCCGGCGGCGCTGCCCGCGCGGTGGTCTATGCGCTGGCCGAGATGGGCGTGCGCGAGATCCGTCTTTCCAATCGCACAGGTGATCGTGCCGAAAGGCTCGCAGCTGAACTGGGGGTGGATTGCACCATCGTCGACTGGGCCGACCGCCATCGTGCGCTTGAGGGCGTGAACCTGCTGGTCAATGCAACGAGCCAGGGCATGGTCGGCAATCCGCCGCTCGACCTCAATCTTGAGCGCCTGCCACGCAAAGCCTGCGTCAGCGACATCGTTTATATTCCCGGCGAGACGCCGCTGCTGGCAGCGGCGCGCGCGCGGGGCAATAGCACCGTGAACGGCCTCGGCATGCTGCTGCATCAGGGCCGGCCAGCCTGGCGCGACTGGTTCGGCATCGAGGTGCAGGTGACCCGGGAGCTGCGCTCTCTGATCGAGGCGACGATCTGAGCTTCTTCCCCTCGCATTCAGGTGGCGCTCTTTGCTAGAGTGTTGCCACCGAATGGGAGGACCATGAATGCTGCCGAACGATATCGATCCGGAATCCCGCTGCCGCCTGCCGATCGTCAAGCGCGAGGAGCTCGATGACACGGGCAAGCGCCTTTACGATCTTGCGGTTGATCCCAAAGGCAAGACCATCCGCGGCCTCAAGGGTCCCGGTGGCCTGAAGCTGCACAGCCCCAAGCTTGCCGAGATCATGCGGCCGCTGAACGACTATCTGCGTTTCGAGACGGCCTTTTCCGCGCGCAACCGCGAAGTGGCGATCCTCATTACCGCGCGCAGCTGCGACAGCCAGTTCGAATGGGCTGCCCATGAGAATGTCGCGCTGAAGGAAGGCGCTCCGAAGGCCGTGGTGGAAGCGATCAAGCATCGCCTGCCCACCACCGGCCTCGAGGAGCAGGATGCTGCCATCATCGAATTCGGCCGCGAGATGTTCGTGGCGCGCAAGGTGTCGTCCGAGACCTATGCCCGCGTGCACAAGCTCTTCGGTTCGAAGAACCTGCTCGATCTCGTGTCGCTGATGGGCAACTACGCTGCAACAGCAGCGCTGCTGTGCGCCTTCGACATGCAGCTCGATGAGGGCGTGGAGCCCATGCTGCCGAAGTGAGGGGGCGCGTGTTCACCCTCCCCTTGATGGGGAGGGTCGACGCGCGAAGCGCGGCGGGGTGGGGTGACGCTGCGATTTCGTATCGGGTTGGACTGAAGCTGCAGAGTGAGTCCGACGCGCGCTGATCGCGCGCTACCCCCACCCCGAAAATGCTTTGCATTTTCGACCCTCCCCGCAAGGGGGAGGGTTGGAGGAGCCCTTTCACCCCAGCTTCGAATAGAAGTGGTCCCAGGTCTTCTGGAACAACCCGCGCGACCATAGCTTCTGCCGGCAGGCTTCCTGTTCTTCCGCGGTGAAGACATAGGGCTCGCCGAGCTGGCGCGCCATGTACTGGCGCTCGCTGTTTTCCTCGAGATAGACGGCGAGCGTGAAGACCTCGACCATGTCCGCGCCAACCACCGTCACGCCATGGGACTTGAGCAGGATCGAGGGGCGGTCGCCGAGCGCCTTGGCAAGCTCTTCGCCCATGGGCTTGGTGTTGATCGACATGGGCGTGTCGAACAGCGGGATCTCGCCGAGCAGCACACCCTGCGCATAGACCGGCTTGTAGGGCGTGCCTGTCATCGACAGATAGGTCGACCAGCGCGGGTGCGTATGTGCAACCGCCTTCACATCGGGGCGAGCACGATAGATGCCCGTATGCAGGTGGAATTCCAGCGGCGGCGCCACATTGCCGCCGATGATGTTGCCATCGAAGTCGATGCAGACGATGTCCTCGACGGTGAGCTTGCCGCGCACCGACGAGCCGGAATTGATGAACAGGCGATCCTCGCCGACACGCACGGAGCAATGTCCGTTGTAGTCGATGATATTGGCGCGCTCGAGCATGCGGATGGCATCCACGAGCTGCTGCTTGACCTCACGTTCCGAGGGGGCAGTGGTCATGACGTTCTCCTGAAAACACAAACTCAGTTGCCGACGCGGCGCTTCCACATGTCCCATGGACGGCCGACATTGGCGACATTCACCGTATCGGCGATGCGGCCTTCTTCCTGCGACAGGGCAGCGAGTGGCGCGCCGCCAGAGATGATGGTCGCCTGGATCTGCAGCTTGGCGTTCACTTCCGTATAGACGGCGCGGAACACGGCGTGCTTCAGGCTCGGGCCGGTGGCAACAGATCCATGGGCACGCATCAGGCACACGGGCTTGGAGCCAAGGACGCGTGCCAGCTCACGGCCCTTTTCACCATTGCCCACGAGCATGTCGGTTGCGCCGAACTTTTCGGCGATGTCGAACACGGGCACGCCTTCCGCGATGAAGGCAGCGTTGTGATACATGGCGCGCATCTGGTTCGGCACCAGGCTAAAGGGCACCACCGAGGGTGAATGGGAGTGCACGATGGACTGCACGTCCGGGCGCGCCTTGTAGACCTCGCCATGGATGAAGCGCTCGAGGAAGCTGCTGCGGCCCTGCGGATCGACGGCCTCCGAATCGAGGTCGTATTCCAGGATGTCGTCGGCCGTCACCAGCGCCGGCGCCTGTGAGCGCGACATCAGGTAGCGATTCGGATCGGCCGGGTGGCGCATGGAAATATGGCCAAAGGCATCGAACACGCCTTGGTCGGCCAGGATGCGGCTGGCAGAGGCGAATTCCTCCAGCACGTCACGGGCGACAACGCCGGCGGATTTCAGCGCCGGACGGCCGCCGCCTCCGGGCGCATCAGCAGGAGAACTCAGGACATCGGCCATGAAACCGGCGGGGGCGCAGCAGGCGCAGGTGGCAAATCTCATGTTTCCTCCTCAGGGCGCAGGGCGGCAGGGCCGCATCTCCCTTGCCTATCGGCCAATCGGGGCGCGGGTTCAAGGGGATTGGTGCCGCCATCTGGCGGCTCCAGCTTCACATTGCCAGACCCGGAGGCTTGCGACAAAGTGCGCCGGCCGCGCGGGCCACGACCCGCGCCGGGAGGAACACATGAATTTCAAACGTCTCGTCGCCTCGGCGCTCGCCCTTGCTGGAGCCTGCAGTCTGGCTGCCCCCTCACAGGCCCAGGCACCCGTCGACTTCTACAAGGGCAAGACCATCCAGATCGTCGTGCCCTTCTCCGCAGGCGGCTATTACGACCTGTCCTCGCGGGTGCTTGCCCGCTTCCTGCCCGATGCCATTCCCGGCCATCCCAATGTGGTGGTGCAGAACCAGCCCGGCGGTGGAGGCCTGACGGCGGCCAACCGTCTCGCCAATACGGTCGAGCGCGATGGGCTCACCATTGCCACCTTCAGCCGCGGCGTCCCGCAGCTTGCCATGGTGGGTGATCCCAATGTGGCCTTCGATCCGACCAAGATCACCTGGCTCGGCAGCCTGTCGGATTACACGCAGGACGCCTACCTGATGCTGGTGAACGCCGACAGCCCGATCAAGACCATCGCCGATGCAAGGCAGACCCTGACACATCTGGGCGGTGTGGGCGCCGGCTCCACCAACACCACCTTCGCCCTGCTGGCACGAGATATCCTCGGCGCCAAACTCGAGCTGGTGCGTGGGTTCCCCGGCGCCACCGACATCTGGCTGAGCATGGATCGCGGCGAGGTCGACGGGCAGGTGATCGACGTCTCCGCGATCATGTCTGCCCGGCCGAGCCAGTACAAGGCGGGCAAGTACCGGGCGCTCGTCCAGTTCGGCCGCCTGACCCGCCTGCCGAGCCTGCCCGATGTGCCGACCGCCCGTGAGCTCGTCACCGACCCCAAGGACAAGGCGCTGCTCGAATTCGCCGAGATCCCCTTCTTCATGGCGCTGCCCTTCGGGGCGCCTCCCGGCATCCCAGCGGATCGCGCCAAGATCCTGCGCGAGGCCTTCATGAAGGTTGCCACCGACAAGGCCTTCCAGGAGGAACTCGCCAAGACGGGGATCATCGCCGACCCGGTCGATCACACGGCCGTCGAAGCAGTCATTGCAAAGGGCGCTGCCATGCCGGCAGAGGTACGCGAGCGCTATGGCAAGCTGTTGATGCAATAGGGGAGGCGCGGGGGGCCTGTGGCCCCTGCGCTTGCTGCAAGCACATGGCAACGCTTTCGTCCGCGCCAGCGCGCCGCTAGAGTGATGGCCCGATGCCTTTCCGGAGCACCCTCTTGCGACGCCTCATCAGGCCCCTCCTTGCTGCGGCCCTCCTGTGTTCTTCCGCGTATAGCGCGGCAGCTGCCGCCATGGTCTTTCGCCTCGTTCCCTATGGCCAGACCGACCTCTGCCGCTCACGCTGCACCGAGGTGATCAGCGCCGAAGGTGAGATCACCAACGAGACGCCGCGCCAGTTCCTCGAATTCGTGGCCAAGAACCTCGAGAACCCGAATCTGCGGTCCGTCGTCTTCCTGCATTCCCCGGGGGGTGGCGTGCAGGCTGCCATGCGGCTGGGCGAGCTTTTCCGCAAGACAGGGATCCTGGCCGTGGTGGCGCGGGTGCGCCCCCCGGTCGAGCCGGGCGGGCCAACCGTGGCGGTTCCTGGCGCACGCTGCTTCTCGGCCTGTGTCTATGCCCTGATCGGTGCCAAGAAGCGGATTGTGCCCACCACCAGCATGGTCGGCATCCACCGCATGTTCTTCTACGAGGACGCGCGCGACCCCCAGACCGGGGAGGAGCGTCGCGAACGCACCTTCGGGACAAGTTCCTTCGTCACCCAGCTGGCCCGCTATGCCAGCACCATGGGTGTCAGCCGCAACCTCATCTATGCCGCCGAAAAGATCGATCCCGACAATATCCACATTCTCACCGGCGCCGAATTGAAGAAGTGGGGGCTGGGAACGCGAAAATATTGAAACGACAGGATTTCCGGGATTTTCCGCAGGCTTTGCCTCTGGCCGATGCCCATCATGCGCAAAGAAATCGGATGGGTGCTTGACTTGGGCAGGCGCGTATCATAATCGAGCGTCCTCCGAGTTCGGCAGCGCCTGGCGCCGCAACGGATGCGGGGGAGTAGCTCAGTTGGTTAGAGCGCCGGCCTGTCACGCCGGAGGTCGCGGGTTCGAGTCCCGTCTCTCTCGCCATTTCATTTTGAGATGTCTGGAAAGATTTGGTGTCGCAGATTTAGCGTTGCCATCTGTTGCAGACATCGATCGGTCGCCTTCCCTATTCAGTAAGAAACCTCCCTTCATCTGCGGCTACGCCGATGAAAATCGAGGCGGCCTGCGCTCCGGCATCATCATCATCAGGCCGCCAAGGATCATTGTGGGACCTCAGCTGCAACATCACGGGCAGCACATCAAAGTGTCTTCACTGCAGCGTCCATAACCCTTTCGAATAAATCGCCTCGTTTGTTTGGTTGGCCCGAGCTGATGACCATGTCTAGTCTGTGCAGACAGCAGCTTGTGCAATTACTTTCGATTTGATACGAAGAGTCCTGTTGCATTACTCTGCGTAAATTTATAATTCGATTTTCTTATTTATTAACTAGTCTCTATATTAGGGTTTAACCATGTATTGGTTGGACATATCGACGGCGGCGCAGTGGCGTGGCTGGCATGTCGGCATCACTCGCGTAGAATTCGAACTCATGGATCACGCACTTGGCTGCGAGGATGTGAGTTTCTGTGCATTTGATTTGCGTAACGGGATTTTTCGCGAGGTATCCAGAGAGCAGGTTCGAGCGATTTCATCGCGAAAATTGCTCATCAATCTCAGTCGGGGGGGATCAGATGAAGAGAGACGAATGTCCCGCATTCGCCATCCATTCCGCTCGTCTCCGCTGCTGTGGTATCTGTCGCAGCGGATCCGGCGCAGGCACAGAAACCTGCGGAAAATTGAAATCATCAATCTGCATCGACAGAAATTTGATCATGATCAACAGCAGATTCCGATCATCCAATCAACTCAGTTGCGCCCTGTAAAGCTGGGTGAAACGGATGTCGTGATTTCCACTGGTCTTGACTGGGACTTCAAGGACATTCGGAAAATCATTGATCTCAAGCGAAGGGATCGATTCAGATATGTAGCTATGGTTTATGACCTGGTTGCCCTGAACAGTCCTCAATTTGTGGTGCCTGGGTCTGCCGAGAGACTGACTGATTATTTTGGCGAACTGTTTTGGCTGGCTGATCATATCATCTGCAATTCACGAGCAGTCGAGAAGGACGTCAGGGAGCATATTTCGACGCTAGCTTCGGCCAACCCGAATGTCAGCGTTGTACCGCTTGGGGTTTCGATATCCCTTGGCCAATTCGAAAAATTACCGCGAGAGCTGAGGGGCAATAAATATATTGCTGCAATCGGTACATTGGAGCCGAGAAAGAATATTCGAACACTCTATGTTGCTTGGGAAGTCGCGATACGTGACGGATTGATTGACCCAAGCCTCCATAAGCTTGTCCTGGTTGGCCGTAAAGGTTGGTCAGTCGATGACCTGGTGCGGGACATAGGTTTGAATCCAAATACGGCGGGGAGTGTTCTGATCACTGGTTCTGTCGATGAATCGACGCTCATGTCGATCTATGAACATGCTTCAGCGATTGTCGTCCCATCTTTTCATGAGGGCTTCGGGTTGCCGCTTGCCGAAGCCATGGCATTCGGAAAAGCCTCTCTTTCAAGTGGTCAGGGCGCGCTTGCCGAGGTCGGAGCGGGGCTCGTGACGGAAATTGATCCTTACGATGTCATGGCATGGGCACGAGCGATATCTCGTGCTTTGACTGACGACACTTGGCGTAGCCAGCAGGAGGTCTTGCTGGCGGGACGTCGAAGCAAATCGTGGGGGCAGGTCGCATCAGATTTTTTCAATATCATTTTTCAGGAGTTTCCCGAATGTCGGATGGTATCCTCGCACTAGGTACTTATCCCATCGTGAACGCCATCCATGGCGGACAAAGGCGGGTACGGGCTATTCAGAAATATTATGAGTCCATTGGCATCAGATACGATTATGCTTGCATCTACGAGCCCAAGGCATACCTGCCATCTGACCTTGGCACTCATGACATACCCTGTCCAAAATCACATTTCATGCGTCAAGTTCCTCAAATAGGCGATCTGAGGACTGCCTATGAATGCCAAAAAAGTCTGGAACTTCTGAGTTGGCTTGGAAATTTGATACGGGAATTCAGGCCTCGTGCCATACAGCTTGAGCAGCCCTTTCTGGGCCCGCTGGTCCTTCGGTATCTGCAAGAAACAGGGTCCTCACACCCAAAAATAATTTATTCCAGCCACAATATTGAGTCCGCACTCAAACGTGACCTGCTTGGCAAGGTCGAAGTCGAGCAAGCAGACAGACAGGCCGTTCATGATTCGATTATGAGCATCGAAACAGAACTATGCAGGCATTCCAGCCTGATCATTTCCTGCACGGATCATGACGCGTCCTGGTTGCGTCGCCATTCTGGCTGCCCAGCGATCGTTATTCCCAACGGTGTAGATCGACCAGTGCAATCAGAACCTTGGATGGCAGCGCAAATCAGGGACATGTTTGGCGGCGAGCCGTTTTTGCTTTGCGTTGGAAGCTCGCATATTCCCAACATACAAGGCTTCATCGATTTGTTGCTGACAGACGGCGCCTATTTTCTTCCATCGCGTCATGCCCTGGCTCTCTGCGGAGGAATGGCGACCGAGGTTGTGCAATCGGGGGCCTATGGACGATACAGCGCTGGTCATTCGCGCAGGATCGTTCCTTTCCCTAAGTTAAATGATGCCATGCTGGATGCCCTGAAAGCATCTTGTCATGGTATTCTGCTTCCTATCCTAACCGGAGGCGGCAGCAATTTGAAAACTGCGGAAGCTATAGCTGCCGGGTGCCATATCGTTGGAACACCTAAAAGCTTTCGAGGATTTTCAGAGTATGAAGGCATTTCTGGGCTGACACTCGCAGATGATCCTTGTTCATTCAGAGCAGCTGCAGCAAAAGCGCTTTCCGCCCCGGCTCTCCAAATCGATCGATCGGAAAAGGACTTTCGCGAAAGGGTTTACTGGGACGCTGCGCTTGCAAGAAGTGATCTGAAGTACAATGTCGAGGGCTTACTCGGAGCGACCCACCATCAACCCGCACCGAGGCGCGAATGGGCTCAGTTGAGGCGCGCCGCCCGTTCAGCGTGAGGTTCGTTGCACAAAAGGACGATCGTTTGGTCTGAGTAGCGCAGTCACATTTCCTTTGATGCATTCATTGAGTCGCATCCACGCAAATCAGGATCTGACTGAACTTTTTGCTCAGCTCACCTCCGCTCCGCCGCGATCGCACGTTGAAACTCGCGCTCCATGACAAAGCTTGCGGGGTCCGCCCGGTCCGTAAAGACGCGACCGTCGATGTGGTCGTATTCGTGCTGGAATATGCGGGCCACAAAGCCTTCAAGGCGCATGCCCTGTGGCTTGCTATGGCGATCCGTGAAGCTGATGTCGATGATTGCATGGCGGCGGACGCGGCCGCGCAGGCCGGGGATGCTGAGGCAGCCCTCCCAGTCCTCCTCCATGTCGTCGCCGACCGGCGTGAAACTGGGGTTCAGCATGGCGGTGGGTTCCATCAGGGGCGCTGACGGATAGCGGGCATTCGGCCGGGATGCGACGATGAACAATCGC
>CAISZN010000188.1 GCA_903889985.1 uncultured Hyphomicrobiales bacterium
CGCCTTGTCTCCACAAAGTTCGATGGGGCAGACCTGACCGAGTCGAATTTCAACAAGACCGATCTCAAGAGTGCATCACTCCAGAAAGCCAAGATGTCCGGGATCATGCTCTATGAGGCTGATCTTGGTCTTGCAAACCTCACCGGCGCGGATCTGAACAATGGCAAGCTAGGGCGGATTCGCCTGCTGCGCGCAAAGCTTGATGGTGCAAAGATCACCAATGCGCTGATGAATGAGTCACGACTCGATGAAGTGACGGCGACGGGCACTGATTTTTCCGGCACAAACCTGGTGAACGCCTCGTTCCGCCGGGCCAAGCTGGCAGGTGCGAGTTTCGACAATGCCGGCCTCGTGAGCGCTCAGCTGCGTGATGCGGACCTGAGGGGCGTGAAGTTCGCCGAGGCAGATCTTTATGATGCAGATCTGACCGGCGCAGACTGCACGGGCGCAGATTTTTCAGGTGCGCGCCTGACGCGGGCCAATCTGGAGGGCGCCAAGCTCGACGGCGCCATCTTCAAGGGCACGCTCATGCCGGATGGCACGGAACACGAATGACAATCCATCACGCCGCCCGCGTCCGCCGGATCATTCCGCGCTGCGGATCATAGCCATACATGGCGAGCACGAAGAAGAGCACGGTGCAGCCTATCACCACGGCGCATGAAAGCGGCTCGAACATGCCATAGAGCGCAAAGCGGCACAGCTCCACTGCATGGGTGAAGGGATTGATGACGGACAGCAGATAGACGATCTCGGCCCCACTCTCCTGCAGCTTCCAGAGCGGATAGAGGGCTGATGACATGAAGAACATCGGGAAGATCACGAAGTTCATGGCGCCGGCAAAGTTTTCAAGCTGGCGGATATAGACTGACAGCAGAAGGCCCATGGCACCCAGCATCAATCCGGCGACCACAAGCGCCGGGAAGACCGTCACATATCCCATGGGATCAAAGGTGACGCCAAAGAGCGCGGCAGTTGCCAGGAATGTATAGGATTGGATCACCGAAAGGGCGGTCCCCGCGACGAGCTTGCAGGCAAGCAGGATCCAGCGGGGCAGCGGCGCTGTCAGCAGCAGGCGCATGATGCCCATCTCCCGGTCATAGACCATGGAGAGGGACGACAGCATGCCGTTGAACAGCAGCACGATGCCAAGCAGCCCCGGAACGATATAGGTCTGGTAGGTAATGTAGGTCTTGTAAGGTGGAATGATCGAAACACCGAAGACGTTCTGGAAGCCGGCGGCAAAGACCACGAGCCAGAACAGGGGCCGCACGATGCCCGACAGGAGCCGTCCGCGCTGCTGGGCGAATTTGATGATCTCGCGTTTGGTAACAGCATTCAGCGCGCGCAGGATGTGCGGAAGGTTCATGCTCATTTGTCCAGTCGGCAGGGTGTCTCGGGCTGGTCGTCCCCAAGCGTATCGAGTTCATTGAGGCGGTGCAGGAAGCCCTCGAGCGGCGCGCTGGCAACGATGGAGTAGGGTGCTGCAAGCAGGATTGCCTGCCGCAGCTGGTGATCCCACGGACGGACGCTGACAGCGAGTCCCTTGTCTCCGTCAAAGTTTCCCGGACCGAGGATGAAGTCGCGCTGCGTAGCGAAGTCGGACGACTTTGTCCGCAGCGCTGCCTGCACGATCATCTTCACCGAGATCCAGGCGGCCCAGTCAGCACTTTCCATCTTGCGGTCAGCGGCGAACTTGGCAAAGCGAGAGTTGACCTGCGGCGCACCGTTATGTTCCCAGACCCACGACCATGCGACCGGTTCAAGATCAATCGAGCCCACGACCGGTCGGGGCTTGATCGTGCGATAGGAGATTTCGCGGGTAAAATCGAAAGCGCTGTCGGCCACAAAAGTGACGTCCCAGTCCTTGTTGATGGCGCTCAGCAAGGCCGGATTGTTCTTCTCCCGATTGCGCGGATCGTTGCCGGGTTCGAACTTCTGCTGCGCGACAATTCTCGCGCCAAACTTTTGCGCAGATCGCAGAAAGGCCTTCGTCATCTCGGCGTCCTGCGGCTCCGGGCCTTCGAGGATGAGATAGTCGCGCCATTTCTTTGAGACGAGGAATTGCACCAGCCCATCCATGAGCTGCGCGCGGCTGGGCATGGCATGCACGACCTCGCGGGCGCACAGGTCGCGCCGCAGGGTATCTTC
>CAISZN010000189.1 GCA_903889985.1 uncultured Hyphomicrobiales bacterium
GACGAGGAAATCCGTCGCACGGTGCAGGTACTGTCGCGCCGCACGAAGAACAATCCCGTCCTCATCGGCGAGCCGGGCGTTGGCAAGACTGCCATCGTCGAGGGCCTCGCCCTGCGCATCGTCAATGGCGACGTGCCCGAGAGCCTGAAGGACAAAAAGCTGCTCGCACTCGACATGGGCTCGCTCATTGCCGGCGCGAAGTATCGCGGTGAATTTGAAGAGCGCCTGAAGGCTGTGCTCAATGAAGTGACTGCGGCGCAGGGCGGCATCATCCTCTTCATCGACGAGATGCACACGCTGGTGGGTGCAGGCAAGGCAGACGGCGCCATGGATGCGTCGAACCTGCTGAAGCCGGCCCTCGCGCGCGGTGAGCTGCATTGCGTTGGCGCGACGACGCTCGACGAATATCGCAAACACGTGGAAAAGGACGCAGCACTTGCCCGCCGCTTCCAGCCCGTCTTCGTGTCGGAGCCAACGGTCGAGGATACGATCTCGATCCTGCGTGGCCTGAAGGAAAAGTACGAGCAGCATCACAAGGTGCGCATCTCCGACTCCGCGCTGGTGGCGGCTGCGACCCTGTCGAACCGCTACATCGCCGACCGCTTCCTGCCCGACAAGGCCATCGACCTTGTGGACGAGGCCGCCTCGCGCCTGCGCATGCAGGTCGACACCAAGCCAGAGGAACTCGACGAACTCGACCGCCGCATCATCCAGCTCAAGATCGAGCAGGAAGCCCTCAAGAAGGAGACCGACACGGCCTCCCGCGACAGGCTGGAAAAGCTCGACCATGAACTCGCTGACTACGAGCAGAAATCACGCGCGCTCACGGCCCGCTGGGAAGCCGAGAAGAACAAGCTCGGCGCGGCAGCGGACCTGAAGACGGAACTCGATACGGCCCGCAACGAACTCGCCAATGCCCAGCGTCGCGGTGACTATGCGGAAGCCGGTCGCCTGACCTATGCGGTCATTCCCGATCTCGAGAAGAAGCTCGCGGTGACGGAAGAAACCGCGGGTTCCGCTTTGGTGGAAGAGACTGTGACGGCGGACCACGTGGCGCAGGTCGTGTCGCGCTGGACCGGCGTGCCCGTCGACAAGATGCTGCAGGGCGAGCGCGACAAGCTGCTCAAGATGGAAGAGCAGATCGGTCGCCGCGTCATCGGCCAGAAGGAAGCTGTGCATGCGGTCTCGACCGCCGTGCGGCGCGCGCGCGCAGGCTTGCAGGATCCCAACCGCCCCATTGGCTCGTTCATGTTCCTGGGGCCTACAGGCGTCGGCAAGACCGAGTTGACGAAGGCGCTGGCGTCCTTCCTTTTCGATGACGAGAGTGCGCTCGTGCGCATCGACATGTCGGAATACATGGAGAAGCACTCGGTCTCCCGCCTGATTGGCGCACCTCCCGGCTATGTGGGCTACGAAGAAGGTGGCGCACTCACTGAAGCGGTGCGGCGCCGGCCCTATCAGGTCGTGCTCTTCGACGAGATCGAGAAGGCGCATCCCGATGTGTTCAACGTCCTGCTTCAGGTGCTCGACGACGGGCGCCTGACGGACGGTCAGGGCCGCACGGTCGACTTCAAGAACGTGCTCATCATCATGACGTCGAACCTCGGTTCCGAATATCTCGTGATGCAGAAGGATGGCGAGGATTCAGCTGCCGTCCACGACGAGGTCATGAACGTGGTGCGGTCGAAATTCCGTCCGGAATTTTTGAACCGCATCGACGAGATCGTCCTGTTCCATCGCCTGCGGCGCGAGGACATGGGCGCCATTGTCGACATCCAGATGAAGCGCCTCGCCCGCCTGCTGGAGGACCGCAAGGTCGAGGTCACCCTCGATGCCAAGGCCCGACAGTGGCTCGCCGACAAGGGTTACGACCCGGCCTATGGCGCACGCCCGCTCAAGCGCGTGATCCAGAAGAACGTGCAGGACCAGCTCGCCGAAATGATTCTCGCCGGCGAGATCAAGGACGGTGAAGTGGTGAAGATCAGCACCGACCGCGGCGGGCTCGTCATCGGCAACCGAACCTTCGGGACACCGAATGAGGAAAACGAACGAAGCGGCGGGACGATCGTGACATTCCCCAAGGGGGCGTAAGTGAAAAGAGGCGGCCTCCGGGCCGCCTTTTGCTTTCGGCAAAGATCACTTGGAGGGTAGATCGGAGACATAAAAAGCCCACCATTTCTGGCGGGCTTTTCGGCTAGATTTCAGATGGCGATGAGGGGGGGCTTGCGCCCGCATGTCTCAAGGCCGTAGCCTGCTTGAATTATCGGGAATTGCTCCCAAAAGTCAATTTCAATTGCCTTTTTCGGATTTCTTAAGTGCCATTTTCCCTGCAGGAGCAGCAGCTGCTGCCCATAGTGATTTCCGCACCCCGTTTTGCGAGCTATCTCCTGGCTCGCCGGAATGATCCTCCGGCCGCTTTGGAGTTATATCGCTGGAACATGGAGGTATCCGCCGCCTTCATGGTTCCACTTCATCTATGTGAAGTCGCCATCAGAAACGGGGTCGTAGAGGCGATCTTGCGGGTTCATGGCCCAAATTGGCCATGGAAGAGAGGCTTCATCCAAAGTCTCCCAAGGCCTTCAGATCCGAGACAATACGATCCAGCAAAAAATTTGGCACAAGTCGCGGCACGGCAGTCAACCTATGGAAAAGTTGTCGCAGATCTGAATTTTGCATTCTGGGAAAAGCTTTTTACGGCAGGACAGGAAAGCCGCCTTTGGCTCCCACATTTCAGATCGACCTTCCCGGGAGCGCCATCCGGGGCGCCCATTTCAGGCTTAAGGCAGACTGCATTTAATCAATTGCAACGGGTCCGCAAGCTACGCAATCGGATTGCACATCACGAGCCAATTTTCACGCGTGCCTTAATGGACGACTATCAACGAATTTCTGAACTTGTGACGTGGCGATGCCCGGTAACTGCTTCGTGGATGAATGGGATCCAGGCCGTGACAAAACTGCTGACCCAGTTGCCGCCATAGTAGCAATGGACACCCAATGTGGGCTTAGCCCTACGCCAGCCACCCCACATAAAACCCCGCGAGCAGCACCACGCCCATGAGCCCACGATAGATCACGAAGGGCCAGGCGGAGAATTTTTCCAGTACGGCCATGAGGCTCCAGATCGCCACGAAGGCGGAGAGCGATGCGACGACGAGACCGCAGGACAGCATCATCCAGCCATGGGCATCGAGATGCGCCTTGTAGAGCTCGTAGAACTCCTTCAGCCCCGCCAGCGCAATGGCGGGCAGGCCGAGCAGGAAGGAGAAGCGCGCCGCTTCCTCCCGCTTGAGCCCAAGGAAGAGGGCCGCGGTCAGCGTCGAGCCCGAGCGCGAAATGCCGGGGATCAGCGCGCCGATCTGCGCGATGCCCACGATCATCGCATCGATCAGGTTCACGTGGTCGATGGTGCGCTTGTGCCGGGCGACGATCTCGGCCACGGCCAGCAGGATCGCCATGACGATGCAGGAGCCGCCGATGACCGGAAGGCTGCGCAGGGGCGAGTTGCACTGGTTCAGCAGGCCCGACAGGGCAAGCCCGGCGATGCCGATGGGAATGGTCGCCAGCACGATCCAGATCGAGAAGCGGAAATACCAGTTGTCGAAATCGCCCTTGGTCACCGCCTTCAGTGAGCCGAAGAGAAGCTCGCGCACGTCCTTCCAGAAATAGCTGATGACGGCCGCGAGCGCGGCCATCTGCATGGCGGCCGAGAAGGCGGAGCCCGGATCAGGCCAGCCCAGCATGGCTGGCACGATGCGCATATGCGCGGTCGAGGAGATCGGCAGCAGCTCGGTGATGCCCTGCACGACGCCAAGCACGGCGATCTTGCCATACCCAAGAGCCACGAAGCCCGTATCGACACCGCCCGTGCATGCGTCAGCCATGGAAAGATCCCGTGTTGGCCCGTTGAGCCCGCGCGAATCGGCGGGACCAGAAACTCATTCCGTTTTCCCAAACCGGAAAGGCCAAATCAACGGATTTCGCCCTGCTTGAGCCGCCGCGCGATGGCCGCATTCAGCTCGCCGCCGAAGACGAAGATTGAGGCCAGCGCATAGAGAAAAACCAGCGCGATCATGACCGAGGCGAGGCCCGCATAGGTGGAGACATAATTTCTGGCGAACTGCGCCAGATAGGTCCCGAAGGCGACGGCGAAGGCCAGTGACAGCACCAGCGTCAGGGCCACGCCCGGAAGGATTCGGGCAAAGCTGCGCTGCCCAGCCGGGAGCCATTTGTGCGCGATGACCAGCGCCAGCGTCAGCACCAGGGCTGTCACCCCGTAGCGGACCACGAAGATGAACTGCCACAGGGGCGCGACCTGCGGGACATGATCGGCCAGCACCTCCCAAACGACTGGCGCCAGGACGACGAGAAATGTCAGCGCCAGAAGCGCCACGGCGCCAATCAGCACATAAGCGATGGATTCGAGGCGCAGCAGCCACCAGGGCCGCGTCTCCCCCGTGTCATAGGCGCGGTTGAGCCCGACGCGGAGAGCCTCGATGCCGCTGGAGGAAAACCAGAGCGCCAGCACCGCGCCCACGGTCAGCAGCCCTGAATTGGCCTGCGTCAGGACACTGTGGATCTCGACGCCCAGCGGATCGGCCACGCGCCTCGGCCAGGACTCGAGCAGCAGGTTCACGGCCTGATCGGCGAGATCCTTCGAGCCGAAGAAGCCGGCCAGCGCCGTCAGGAAGATGAGGAAGGGAAACATGGAGGTCAGGGTCGAGAGCGCAATGTGGCTCGCAATGGCCCAGCCGTCATCCTCAAGAAACCGGTTATAGGCCTCCCAGAGGCAGGCGATCACCGCCCTCATGCGAGCAGCGCCCCGTCGAGGTCGGCGTAAAGGTCCTCCACGGATTCGAGCCCCACAGAGAGGCGCAGAAGGTCAGCCGGACAGGGGGAGGTCGGCCCCTCGACGCTGAAGCGATGCTCGATGAGGCTCTCGACCCCGCCCAGCGAGGTTGCCCGCTTCCAGATCTTCAGATGTGAAAGGGCGGCAAGGCCGGCATCCGCCCCGCCATTCACCCGGATCGACAGCATGCCCCCAAATCCGCCCTGCATCTGGCGCGCGGCCAGCTCATGTTGCGGATGCTGCGGCAGGCCCGGATAGAGCACGTCGACCAGAGCCGGATGCGTGGACAGCCGCCGGGCCAGCTCCAGCGCCCCCGCGCAGGCTGCCCGCACCCGCAGCTCCAGTGTGCGCAAACCACGCAGCAGGAGGTAGGCCTCCATGGGCCCGAGGATCATGCCCTGCAGGGTCCGCAGGCGCGCAGCACGCTCCCATGCTGCATCCTTTGCTGCGCAGCATAGAACGCCCGCAATCACATCCGAATGGCCGTTGAGGTACTTGGTTGCCGAATGCATCACCACATCCGCCCCAAGCGACAAAGGCCTTGTCAGCACGGGGGTTGCGCAGGTGGAGTCCACTGCAACGCGCGCATTTGCTGCATGGGATGCTGCAGCAATAGCTGCAATATCGCAGACCTCCCAGGTGGGGTTGGCGGGCGTCTCCAGCCAGACGAGATGGGTGGGTTTTGCGGCTATGGCGGCCTGCACCGAAGCCAGATCCGTCATGTCGACGAAATCGACCTGAAGCCCAAGCCGCGGCGCCTCCTGCAGCAGCCAGTTGCGCAGGCCCCAATACATGAGGCGCGGCGCGAGGATGCGCTGGCCAGCCTCGAGGGTGCCAAACAGTGCCACTGCAGCCGACATGCCGGAGCCAAAGAGCATGGCCTCCTGTGCCCCCTCCGCGCTGGCGATCATAGCCTCCACATGCTGCACGGTTGGGTTGTCAGGCCGGCCATAGCTGTAGGGGGCCGGATAGACATGCTGCGCATTCCGAGCATAGGTGGTGCTGAGATGAAGCGGCGGGATCAGCGCGCCCGTTGCTGCATCCTCGCGGCCCAGCGCCTGCGCCAGCCGGGTTCCCAGGCTCCAATCCGCGTCTGACATGCTGTCCGGCCTCTCACGCAACCAATGGGCGGCTCATACGTATATATCCGGAATCGGCCCAAACCGGAGCGACACCATGAATGTAACTTCCCTGTCCCGCGTGAGCCCGGTCAGCGCCTTCCTGATCGCAACACTGCCGGTCGTGGCGGTTGCCATCATCGGCGGCGTTGTGACAGCACCCAATATTCCAGTCTGGCACGCGTCGCTGGTGAAGCCCTCCTTCAATCCGCCCAACGCAGTCTTCGGCCCGGTCTGGAGCCTGCTCTTTGGAATGATGGCCTATGCCTTCTACAGGGTGCTCACTGGCCAGCCGAAGGTCCTGCAGGGCGCGGCCGTGACAGCCTTCGGCGTGCAGCTCGCCCTCAATTGCGCCTGGTCCTTTGCCTTTTTCGGAGCTCACAGCCCGGGGCTTGGCCTTGTGGTCTCCATCGCACTCTGGATCAGCGTCTTGGCCACGATGGTGCTGTTCTGGCGGCTCGACCGGATTTCGGGGGCCCTGTTTGTGCCCTATCTCGCATGGGTGAGCTTTGCGACCCTGCTCAACGCCGCGATCTGGCGTCTCAACTAGGGTTTTTGTGCCGAGGCAAACTGCACCTTGATCCTCGATCCCGCAGGTGGCGGCGAGGCGAGCCTTGCGCGAAACAGCACGGTTTCGCCGCGCGTCAGGGTCTCGCGCGGCGCGGGCGTGGTCCAGCTGTAGATTTCGCGGCCCGAGGGGTCGGTCACGGCCACGCGCACATCCGGCACATTGGCATCCTTGCGGCCGACCTGGGCGATGACGCCCTCGACGGCGAGGGTACGATTACCGTTGTCGGTCATCAGGGTCGACTTGAAGTCGCGGAACTCCAGGCCGCGCAGGTTGACCGGCAGACCGATGGCCGAAAACAGCGGCGCGGTGCGCGGCATGTTGCGCACAATCAGCTCGCGCTGGCCGATGGCGCCCATGGTCAGGGCAAGGCAGGCAAGGCCCGTGCAGGCAGGCAGCACCCCCGGAGAGAGGGTGAAAACCGGCCAGTGTAGAAACGGCTTCTTTTCAGCCTTGACCCGGCTGCTGACGATGCGGCTCGGCACTTCGATGGGCTGCATCACATGATGAGGCGCCACTTCGCGCCGGCGCAGCACGACTTCGACAGGCACGCGCGGCGGAGCCGCTGCAATCGCTTCCTGTGCTGCAACAAGGGCAGGCAGTTCGGGCGCGACAATCGTCTTCAGGCTGGAGGGCGGCGGCAGGTACCAGCCCTCGTTGCACTGGGAACAGCGAATGCGACGGCCACGCTTGCGCAAAAGCGGATCGGCGACCTCATATCGTGTCTGGCAGGAGGGGCACTCGGTGAGCATGGCAGCCGCGGTTGGGATTCGCGCTTGCGGATCCGGACAAGCCTATTCCTCTGCCGGTATGGTTAAGGCGAGGTTAACCCTTGTCGGCACATGGTCAGACCAGAGCCGCAACGGGTGATCCGTGCCAGACGTGAAGGCGGCTGAGAGGGTTCTGTGGTCCGTTTCGAGAATGTCGGCCTGCGCTACGGAATGGGAGGCGAGATCCTTCGGGACATCAGCTTCGAGATCCGCCCGCAGTCCTTTCAGTTCCTGACCGGCCCTTCGGGTGCAGGCAAGACCACCTTGCTGCGCCTGATCCTTTTGTCGCTGAAGCCAACGCGGGGCTTCATCAGCCTATTCGGGCGCGATGCCTCCCAGCTCGACAAGGACACGATCACCACCATGCGCAGACGCATCGGCGTGGTGTTCCAGGATTTCCGCCTGCTCGACCATCTCACGACCTATGAGAACGTCGCCCTGCCGCTGCGCGTCCAGGGGCGCGAGGAGGCCACCTACCGTGCCGAGGTGGTGGAACTTCTGCGCTGGGTCGGCCTTGGCGACCGCATGCATGTGCTGCCCCCCGTGCTCTCCGGCGGCGAGAAGCAGCGCGCCGCCATTGCGCGCGCGCTGATCGTGCGTCCTGAACTGCTGCTGGCCGACGAGCCCACCGGCAACGTCGATCCGACGCTTGCCCGCCGCCTGCTGCGCCTCTTCACCGAGCTCAACAAATCGGGCACGGCGGTGGTGATCGCCACTCACGACATCGCACTCATGGACCAGTTCGACGGCGCCGGCCGCCTCGTGCTGGGGGAGGGGCGGCTGCATGTCTATGACTGACCTCCTGCGCCGCCTTCTGCTCGGCTCGAAGCGACGCTACGAGGCGCCTGCGGAGGAAGAACGGGCCGGTGCGCTCAAGCAGAACATGCCACTGGTCCCCGCCAATACCATCGCAGGCCGGGCGCTGGTGACCGTCATCGCCATCATGACCTTCCTCGCCTCGCTCGCAGCGGGAGCGGGCATCCTCGTCAGCGATGCCTCCCAGGGCTGGACCGATTCCATTGCCCGCGAGATGACCATTCAGGTGAAGCCCGTCACCAACCGCAACACGGAAGCCGATGTGACGGCTGCCTCGGATATTGCGAAGGCCACAAAGGGCATCGCCAATGTGCATGTCATCAGCCGCGCCGAGTCTGAACGCCTGCTGGAGCCCTGGCTCGGCACCGGCCTCGATCTGGGCGAGCTTCCGGTGCCCCGGCTCATCGTGCTCGAGCTTGCACCGGGCGCGCGCGTCGACCTCGACCAGCTGCGTGGGGCGCTAAAGGGCAAGGTGCCCAATGCGGTGGTGGATGACCACCGCCTCTGGCTCGAACGCCTCGCCACGATGGCGCGCACCCTTGTCTTCGTCGTCTCCATCGTCTTCCTGCTGGTGCTGGTCGCCATGGCGCTGGCCATCACCTTTGCCACCCACGGGGCCATGGCGGGCAACCGGGAGATCGTCGACGTTCTGCACTTCGTGGGCGCTGCGGACCGCTTCATCGCCCGCGAATTCCAGCGCCATTTCCTGCGACTTGGCCTGCGCGGCGGGATCATCGGCGGCGGCTTTGCCATCCTCGCTTTCGCCGTCTCCGGCTGGCTGTCGCGCTGGTTCACGACGAGCGCCGGCAGCGACCAGATCGAGGCCCTCTTCGGCACCTTCTCGCTCGGCATCCGGGGCTATGTGGCGATTGCCTGCATCGCCGGGGGCGTGGCCATACTGACCGGGATCATGTCGCGGTCGATCGTTTTTCGCCATCTTCGTGGTCTTGGATGAGGAGGCGATGAGCAGCCCGGACCCCATGGACGAAGGCCTGACATGCCCTGCAGCACGTCCCGTGCGGCTTCGGCGGTGGTGGCTTGTTGCCGGGCTCGCGGCTGGAACGCTCGCGTCAGCCATTTTCACCCTTGGCTTCCTCAGCTTTGCCGCCAGCATCGACCAGGAGGAACATCCCCCGCCGCGCAAGGCCCAGGCCATGGTGGCGCTGACCGGCGGCAAGGATCGCATTCCCGACGCGGTGGAACTTCTCGCTCATGGCTATGCAAAGCGGCTGCTCATCAGCGGCGTGCACGCCGGCCTGACCCGCGCCGATGTCGCCCAGCTCGCGCCGCGCTATCACACTCTCGTCGAATGCTGCGTCGATCTCGGCTACGAGGCCCGCAACACCATCGGCAATGCGACGGAGACCCGGCGCTGGTTTATCGAAAACAACCTGCAGGGGCCGCTACTCGTCGTGACCTCGAACTACCACATGCCCCGGGCGCTGGTGGAACTTGCGGCCGTCCTGCCGGGGGTCGAGCTGATCCCGGCTCCGGTCGTCACCGAGCGCCTGCGCCGCAGCAGATGGTGGAAGGACCTCCATGTCGCCCGGATCTGGGGCTTCGAATATACGAAGTTCCTCGCCAGCATCGCCCGCACCAGGGTTTTCGGACGGCGCGAAGACCGCACGGTCGTCGCCGTGAACTGAAGCAGGCCTTCCCTCCGGGCCCGGCTTCGGGCATCACTGCGCCATGCTCGTCCTGCGCTCCCTCCTCTTCAACGCTCTCTTCTACGTCTGGCTGATCGGGCTCATGCTCGTTGGCATCCCCTCGCTGTTCTTCGGGCGCGAGGGAACCTTCTATTTCGCCCGGCTCTGGGCGAAGGGAACCCTCTGGCTGCTGCGGGTCATCTGCGGCCTCGATGTGGAATTTCGCGGCGTCGGGAAGATCCCGGCCGGAGGCTACATCCTGGCTCCCAAGCACCAGTCCATCTGGGAGACCTTCGCGCTGACACTTCATGCCAGCGATTTCACCTATATCGTGAAGCGTGAACTCACCTGGATCCCGCTCTTCGGCTGGTACCTGAAGGCGGGCGAGCAGATTGCCATCAACCGGTCCACCGGCCGCGCGGCCCTCTCGGAAGCCGTGCGACGCACCCGCAAGGTTCTGGCAGCCGGCCGGCAGGTCTTCATCTTTCCGGAGGGCACCCGTCGCCCGGCCGGTGCGCCGCCAGTCTATAAATTCGGCGTGGCGGCGATCTATAACGACAGCGGCGCGCCCTGCGTGCCGGTGGCCCTCAACTCGGGCCTCTTCTGGGCGCGCCGCAGCTTCTTGCGCCGTCCAGGAACTGTGGTCGTGGAATATCTCGATCCGATCCAGCCCGGTCTCGACAAACAGACCTTCCTGGCCACCCTTCAGGACCGGCTTGAGACGGCGTCAAACAGGCTGATCGACGAGGCCGTTGCCAGGGATCCCAGCCTCGCGGCCATCGTCGAGCACAACCGGACGGCGGAGAGCCCCTAGATCGGCGGCTGCTCGGCAAGCTGGCGCGCCAGCCAGGCAAGTTCCGCGTCGCGGATGCCGATGGTCGACAGGTGCTCGTGGGTCGACAGCACGTAGTGCGGATTGGCCCCGGAGACGCCAACCCCCTGCCGCACCATCTGCAGCACACGATCGCGCGGCAGGCGGCCCGCATACTGGTGGTGGCTGCGATCGACCACATAGACCATCGCATCCACGTTCCGGCCGTCACTCAGCCGGGTGCGCAGAAAGATCTCGCGGTAGATCATGGTGACCTGCTCGCGGGCACGCAGGTAGTCCACGGTCGCCTCGCGCTTGTCAGCCCGCACCCGGAAGGCCACGCCCCGGCAGGAGCCGCCCAGATCGAGGCCAAGCACGAGGCCCGGGTTGTCCGGCGTGCCCCGGTGCACATGGGAGTAGATGCACAGCGACCGGTGGTAGCCATGCACCGTGGCGAGCTGGCGCTCCACATGGTCGAAGCCCGGGTTCCACATCAGGGACCCATAGCCGAACACCCATAGATCCTGCGTTGTGCCCATGGCCCCCGTCCCGACAATCGGGCTCCTGATAGGTCATTGCAGCCGGCCGGGGAAGCAGCCAAATAGAGGGAACCGGCCCTTTGCCGGCTGGAGATCGGATCCTCATGCGCTGGCGCATCTTTCTGCCCACCCTGCTCGTGATCATCATCTGCATCGGCTGGTCGATCATGTGGCAGGTCGTGTCCGGACGGGTCGACGCCGGGGTGGAAGACTGGTTCGCCCGCGAGCGCCTCGCCGGCCGCACCTGGGCCTGTGCCGAGCGCACGGTCAGCGGCTTTCCCTTCCGCATCGAGCTGCACTGCCGGGCGCCAGCCTTTGCCGGCAATGTCAGCGGCACCAGCGTCACCGGGGGCATGGGCGAGCTTCTGGCCGCCGCCCATGTCTATCAGCCTAGCCTCATCGTCGCGACCATGACGGGGCCCCTCAAGGTCACCACAGGCGGGCAGACCTCGGACCTCACCTGGGAGGTCTTCCGCGTCAGCAACCGTCTGAAGGGCGCTGTCCTGCAGCAATTCGCACTGGAACTGTACAAGCCCGTGCTCACGCTGGCGCAGGGGACAGCCTCACCGATGGTGCAGCGCGCCGATCGTGTCGAGGTCTATGCAAGGCCTACGGAAGACCGCCCGGACAATCTCGAATTTGCCCTGCGCCTCATCAAGGTTTCCGCACCGGCCGCCGATGCACTGAGTGGCAATCAGGACCCCTTCGACCTCATCACCCGCCTCGTGGCGACGGGGACCGGCCTGATGGAGCAGGCCCCGCTTCCCCAGCGCCTGGAAGCCTGGCGGCAAGCCAATGGCACGCTGGACATTGCCGAGGTGAAATTCGCCAAGGCCGATGCCCGCATCGAGGCTTCCGGCCGCTTCAGCCTCGACGAGGCCCATCGCCCGGCAGGCAATCTCGCCATTCAGTCAGTCGGGATGGAGCCAATCCTGAAACGGCTCGGAATCCCGCCGGCAGCGCTCGCCATCGGCTTGGCCCTGTCGGGAAATGCTGCGCAGCAAAATGCCGGGCCAAAGCCCCTGAACCTATCCCTGAAGGTCGAGAGCGGGCGGGTCTCCGTGGGCCCGATGCGCACGCCGCTGGCGGTTCCCCCGCTTTACTGAGCGGGCTTGTCGCCAGCCGGGCCGCGACGCCCGAAGTCGGGTGAGGCGGTCTCCTGCCCGACCTGAATGATGCCCCGGCGAATGGCGCGGGTGCGGGTGAAAAGCTCGAAAAGCCCGTCGCCATCGCCCCAGCGAATCATGCGCTGGAGGGCGGCCAGATCCTCGTTGAAGCGCCCGAGCATTTCCAGCACGGCTTCCTTGTTGTGCAGGAAGATGTCGCGCCACATGGTCGGATCGGACGCCGCAATGCGGGTAAAATCGCGGAAGCCCCCGGCCGAGAATTTGATCACCTCGGACTGGGTGACCTCTTCCAGATCCGCTGCCGTGCCGACGATGTTGTAGGCGATGAGATGGGGCACGTGGCTCGTGATGGCGAGCACGAGATCATGATGCTGCGGCGTCATGATCTCCACATTCGAGCCCGCACCAGCCCAGAAGGCCTGCACCGTCGCCACCGCTTCGAGCGCCTGTCCCTCGGGCGGGGTGAGGATGCACCAGCGGTTGATGAAGAGCTCCGAAAACCCCGCGTCGGGGCCGCTGTGCTCGGTCCCCGCAACCGGATGGGCCGGCACGAAATGCACTCCCGCCGCCAGATGAGGCTGCACGGCGGCGACCACAGAACCCTTCACCGAGCCTACGTCCGAGACAATGCTGCCGGGCTTCAGGTGCGGGCCGATCTCGGCTGCCACCGCGCCCATGGCACCGACAGGCACGCAGAGGATCACGAGGTCCGCATCCTTCACCGCCGACACAAGATCGGGGGCCACCACATCGGCGAAGCCAAGCTCGCTGACGCGCTGGCGCACCGCATCCGAGCCATCGCCTGCAACCACGGTGCGGGCGAGGCCGCGCTCCCGCGCCACCCGCGCAATGGAGGAGCCGATCAGGCCAAGGCCGATGATCGCAAGCCGTTCAACGACGGGCGGATTGGCGATTGCCTCAGCCACGGGCGCCCGCCTTGCCAAGGAACTCAGCCAGCGCCTGCACGACGAGGCGGTTGGCCTCCTCCGGGCCGACCGTCATGCGGATCGCATCGGGCAGGCCATAGGAGGCAACATTGCGCAGGATGAGCCCGCGCGCGGTGAGGAAGGCATCTGCTTCCTTGGCCGTGCGCCCCTTCTCCTGCGGGAAGTGGATCAGCAGGAAGTTGCCGACGCTGGGCGTCACCTCGACGCCCAGCGCCGAAATTTCCTTGGTCAGCCACGCCAGCCACTTGTCGTTGTGCTCGGCGGCCTTCTCGACATGGTCGGCATCTTCCAGCGCGGCGATGCCGGCTTCGAGAGCTGGGCCGTTCACGTTGAAGGGACCACGGATGCGATGCAAGGCATCGCAGACATCGGCGGGCGCATAGCACCAGCCGAGCCGCAGGTTGGCGAGGCCGTAGATCTTCGAGAAGGTGCGCGTCATCACGACGTTCTCGTTGGTCGAGACCAGTTCGAGACCCGCCGAGTAATCGTTGCGGCGCACATATTCCGCATAGGCGCCGTCGATCACGAGCAGCACATGGCCGGGCAGGCCCGCATGCAGGCGCTTCACCTCCTCGAAGGGGAGATAGGTGCCCGTCGGGTTGTTCGGATTGGCGAGATAAACGATGCGCGTGCGCGGTGTGACCGCTGCGAGGATCGCATCCACGTCCGCCGTGTAGTTCTTTTCCGGTACCACCACGGGCACGCCACCCGCCGCGAGAATCGCGATGCGATAGACGAGGAATCCGTGGGTGGTGAAGATGCCCTCGTCGCCCTCGCCCACATAGGCGGCGGCGAGCAGGTGCAGCAGGTCGTCCGAGCCATTGCCGCAGACGATGCGCGCCGGGTCGAGCCCGTAGCGCTTGCCGATGGCCGCACGCAGGCGGGTGGCTGCGCCATCCGGGTATAATTCCAGCTCACCAGCCACACCGCGGAAAGCCTCAACCGCCTTGGGCGAGGGGCCCAGCGGCGTCTCGTTGGAGGAGAGCTTCCAGATCTTGGCCACGCCCGGCGCGGCGCTCTTGCCGGGCACATAGGCCTCGATGGCCTGAACGGCTGGCCGGGGAACGGGACGGAGGGATGTCGCTGACATGGTTTGAAATCTCAAGCAAAGAAGGTGTTTCTTGGGGGCGAAGCGAGTGGCGCTTCTATTCGGCCGCGAGCGGGCGCGCGTGTCGCGCCACCTCGTATCGGGCCGCATGGCTTCCGACCTCTTCTACGCGCACATCGCCGACCCCGATCCCCTGCAGGGCGCGGCGCAGCATGTTTTCGTCGATGTCGGAGGGGGTGGCGAGGAGGAGGCTCAGGCCATTGCCATCGGCGGCATTGCCCAGCATCTCGCATCTGAGGTCGGCGAGCGCAGTGGGAACACCGTCCCGCCATCGATCCAGATGGACCGAGCGGATCAGCACCTCGCGCGCTGCAGCCTCCGCCAGGGGCTTCGACAGGACGAAGACCGGCATGCCGGCGGGATGGTCCGGGCGCTCCACGAAGGGCAGGCGCGCAATGATTTTTGGCGCATCGGCGCCAGCAAGATCCCGCCACCAGGCACCCGACGAGGGGCCGGAATCGAGCCGCACGACGCCAAGATCGCCACCTGAGGCAGCCACAGCACCGATCACGCCGGCCGGGCCGTTATAGGTATGGAAGGGCACCGTGAAGCCGAAGTGGAAACGCACGCTGTCGCGCATGGCCGCATCGCCACTGCCCGTATCCGCATGGACCGAATAGTTCGACTGCACATAGGTGAAGGTGGCGATGATGATGCGCCAGATGCCTTCGACCGTGTCGAGGGGGAGCAGGCCCTTGTGACGCTCCGCCATGGCCCGCATCATCGAGGCCTCGCGGCCGGGCCGGAAGGCCGAACCACCGCCCTGACGCTCCTTGACGGCTATGAGCCGGTCGATGATGGCGCTACGCTCCATCAAAAGGGCGTGCATGCCCGCATCGATCCGGTCGATGTCGACGCGGAGCTCTCCGAGGATCTGTTCGGGTGTCGGCTCGGTCATGGCGCGCTTCTGGGGTCGCCGCAGCGGCTATTCCGCCGGGCGGACCCTGTTTAGCCGCCGGGCTGGAGGTTGGCAAACGGGGAAGGACGAATGCATTCCCTCTCCCGCCTGCGGGAGAGGGTCCTGCAGTTCTCAACGTCCAATCGGTGAAGAGCCGAAACACCCCTCATCCTCACCTTCTCCCCACC
>CAISZN010000190.1 GCA_903889985.1 uncultured Hyphomicrobiales bacterium
GGGCTCTGGGTCTGCGGGTTCATCTCCGAGAAGTCGATCGACATGACCGATCCCTTGACCACCACGGTCACCTTGACACGCAGCGGTGTCGTGAGATCGCGCCCGTCATTGTCGAGGGCGGACTCCGCCGTATAGGTGCCATCGGGAATGCGCTCGACCACCTTGCGCACGGCCTGGTCGGCCTGATCCCAGATGCGGTCGATACAGGCTTCCACCGTGGGACGGCCGTAACGCGACAGCAGCTCGCCATAGCGGCGCGCGCCGAGCTGGCAGGAGGCGATCTGCGCGCGCAGGTCGCCCATGGCCGACTCAGGGAAGCGCACGTTGTCCTGGATGATCTGCCAAAGGGTCTCGTTGCGCTTGCCGGCCTCATAGATCTTGAGCGAGCGCATCTGGATGCCCTCCGCATAGATCTCCGTCGTCGCCGACGAGCCGAAGCCGATGCGTGCACCGCCAATATCCACCCAATGGGCGCGATTGGCCGTGAAGGCCACCAGCTCTCCATTGTGGAAGACGGGGCAGTAGATCACCACATTGTTGAGATGCTGGCCGCAGGTGTGGCCGTGGTTCATGATCAGCACGTCGCCGGGCGCAAAGCCCTCCATGCCCCAGCGTGCGACACCGTCTTCCACGGCGATGCCAAGATCGGCGAGGAAGATCGGCAGGCCGCCGCGGTTCTGGGAGATCATGCGGCCGGTGATGTCGATGAGGCCGCAACAATAGTCGCGCACCTCATAGATCATCATGTTGTAGGCCGCCTTGCACAGCGCATTGGCCATTTCGTCCGCATAGGCGACGATGGCATTGCGGACCACTTCAACGGTGATCGGATGGGCCTTGATCTCGCTCATGCTTCACCCTTGTCGTCATAATGCAGGTCGATCAGAAGATGGCCCGTCGCTGTGACGGTGACCTTGTCTCCGGGATGGATCAGGATGGTGGAATTCGGCTCTTCCACGACAGCAGGCCCTTCGAAGGTGAAGCCCGCCGGCAGGGCCGGACGCCAAAGGATGCGCGTCTTCAGCGGCTTGTCCGCATCGTTGAAGACCACATCGCGCCAGCTTTCTTCCATGGCATCGGTGGCTACCCAGGGCTCCGACATCCAGGCTTCCGCAATGGTGTCCGAGCGCGCCGAGGTCAGCACGAGCCGCAGGTTCACCACCTCAAGTGCCTCTTCGATGGCAGCCTGCCCGTAGCGCTGGTCATGCTCGACGTGGAAGAGATCGCGGATCTGGCTGGTGTCACCGGTCAGCAGCTCCGATGTCTGGGCCGGGATCTGCAGCGCATGTTCCTGGCCGACGTAACGAAGGTCGGCGAAGAAGGTCAGCTCCGCCTCGCTCTCGGCAATGCCGTCGCGGGCCAGCTGCGCGCGGGCATCCTGCGCGAGTTCGGCATAGACGCGCTCCACAAGCGCCTTGTCGAGGGAACCGATGCGGCCGATGAGCGTGCGCACGAAATCCTGACGCCAGGAGGCCATCAGCATGCCCAGCGCCGAGAAGGTGCCCGGCAGCTTGGGGATCACGACACGCGGAATGAAGATCTCGCGGGCAATGGCCACCGCATGCAGGGGCCCTGCACCACCAAAGGCGATCATGGCCGTGTCGCGCGGATCGACACCCTTGTTCACAGACACCGCACGCACCGACAGCGACATGGCCGTATCGGCAATGGTGGTGATGCCAAGCGCAGCTTCCCTGACGCTGAGGCCGAGCGGCTTGCCGACTCGCTCCATGATCGCGGCTTCTGCCGCCGCCACGTCGAGCTTCATGCCGCCATTGAGGAAGCGCTGCGGATTGATGCGTCCCAGCACGAGGTCCGCATCCGTGATAACCGGATCGCCGGAGCCCTTGCCATAGCAGGCTGGACCGGGATCGGCCCCCGCACTGCGCGGGCCCACATGCAGGCCACCCGTCTCATCCGTCCAGGCAATCGAGCCACCGCCCGTGCCGACTTCAACGATGTCGACCACCGGCAGCTGCATGGGCTGGCCGCTGGCCTCGCCGCCGATCACATAGCCGTCTTCCACCGCCGGATTGCCGTGTGTGATGAGGCTCGACTTCGCCGTCGTGCCGCCCATGTCGAAGCCGATGCAGCGTTCAAGGCCGAGATGGGCCGCAAGCCGGCCAGCGCCGATCATGCCAGCCACCGGGCCGGATTCCATCATGGAGACCGGCTGCACACGCGCCTGCGCCAGCGACATCACCCCGCCATTGGAGCGCATGATAGCGATCTTGCCGGGGAACTTCTCGCCACGCAGGTAGGTTTCCAGCGTGCCCAGATAATTGCTGACGCGCGGGCCCACATAGGCATTCAGCGCCGTCGTCGAGGTGCGCTCATATTCGCGGAACTCGCGCAGGATCTCGTGGGAGAGCGTGACGAAAAGTTTCGGATGATGCCGGCGCAGCACCTCGCCGATCTGGCGCTCGTGGACCGGGTCCACATAGCTGTGCAGCAGGCAGACGGCCACGGCGTCGATCTTCTCCTCAGCCAGCGTTCTGGCAATGGCCTCGACTTCAGCAAGGTCGAGGGCCTTCAGCACATTGCCGGCCGGATCGAGGCGCTCATTCACCTCATAGGTGAGGTGGCGCGGCACCAGCGGCTGCGGCCGATGGAAGAAGAGGTTGAAGGCCTCCATGCGATTGGAGCGACCAATCGCATAGACGTCCCGAAAACCCTTCGTCGTGATCAGCGCCGTGCGGGCGCCCTTGCGCTCCAGCACCGTGTTGATCGCGATGGTGGAGCCATGCAGCACCTCTTCGAGCGACGGCAGGTCGGTCTTTGCCAGGCGCAGGCTTTCGGCCACGCCATTGGTGGGATCGGCCGGGGTCGTCGACGTCTTCGACGTGACGATCTTGCCATCGATGCACCCCACGAGATCCGTGAAGGTGCCTCCGATATCAACTCCGACAATATTCATGAGGCTTTTGCTTTCATGGCTTTGGGTGTGCGGGACCCGGGCGTCAGCCGCCGTTCGGCGATGCGCACGAGCTCATTGAAGGTAACGGCGATGACGGCGAGCGAACCGATCAGGGCAAACAGGGGCGCCGGATTATAGCTCTCCGCATAGAGGCGGGTGAAATAGCCGATGCCGCCGGTCGAGACGTAAAGCTCCGCGAGGATGACGCCGAGCAGCGTCAGCGTCATGGCAAGGCGCAGGCCCGTGAAGAAGGCCGGCACCATGTTCGGGAATATGACATGGCGGATGAGGTCGATGCGTGAGCCGCCCATCGAGCTGACTGCGCGCACATAGAGCTGGTTCACGTTGCGCATGCCGGCCACCACATTGACGATCACCGGAAACACGCCATGGCTGAAGCCGAAGGCAATCTTGGCCGCAGGCCCAAGGCCGAAGATCAGCACGACCAGCGGGATCAGCGAGACCTGCGGGATCGCATAGAGCAGCAGGATGATGGGGTAGAAGGACTTGCGCGACAGGTCTGTCGAGCCGATGCCGATGCCGACCACCAGCCCAACGACAATGGACAACGCATAGGCTGCTGCAATCTCTACGATGGTCAGGCCAAGGGCCGCAATGATCCTCGGATCGCTCAGGATCGGATTCACCCAAGCGGCAAGGATTGCACTCACCGGACGCATGAAGGCCGGATCGGCAAAGAAGCGGCCATATATTTCCAGCGCCAGAGCCAGACCAGCGATGACCGCGAGGCGAGTCCAGAAGACCGCGCGGGAATAGTTCTGGGCGAGGCTCATCGACCCCCCTCCGACCGCGCAGCCCGGTTCTCGATGCTGCTGACCACCATGTTGAGGGTGATGGCTGTGAGGATCACGAAGACGATCCAGGCATACATGCGCGCCGGCTCCATCAGCTCGGCAGCAAGGGAAATGTTGCGGCCAACACCTGCCACTGACGAAAGGGTCTCGCCGCCCAGCACAGAGGCAAAGCAGATGAAGAAGCCGACCCGCATGCCCGTCAGCAGGACCGGAAAGGCATGGGGCACGAGCACATGGCGGAAGATGTCGAATCGGTTGGCGCCCATGGAGCGCGCCGCTGCCAGATAGCGCGGCTCCACATTCACAAAGCCTGCAATCGTGTTGAGCGCGATGGGGAAGAAACCATAGGTCGCCCCATAGGCCACTTTCGAGCCTGCGCCGATCCCGAAGAACAGGATGAACATGGGAAACAGCAGGGTCAGCGGGATGGTGAAGAGCCCGGCGATGATGGGCTCGAACACATCGGTCGCAAAGCGTGAGCGCGAGACGATGTAACCCACCGCAACGCCCAGCACGAGCGAGATGAAATAGGCCTTGCCGATGGTCTGCAGCGTCACGCTCACTGCTGACCAGAACTGACCC